>JASHPA010000076.1 GCA_030038365.1 Nitrososphaerales archaeon | reverse complement strand
CGAAGCGAAAAGGACCGGAACCGGTTTCGCCTCCCTGCCCTTGGCCTCGAAGAGCCTGTCGACCGCCTTCTCGCTCCAAGGGTCGCAGGCCAAGCCATACACCGTATCCGTGGGATAAGCCACCAGCCTGCCGTTCCTGACCACCGAGGCGGCGGAGGAGACCGATGCGGGATTTTCGGGCAGTGTAAGGGCCAAGGCCTGCGCGAAGAACCCAGCAAGGCTTAATAGTTTAGCGAAAATGCCGCTCGGCCGCTGCCCATGTCGATGGAAGACGATGAGTCCGACGAGGAATTCGACGAAGAGCTGGACGATGACGGCTGGGAAGAGGACTCCGACGAGGACGAGTTCTGAGTCCTGAAGACGCCAAAGCCTCTTCGATTAATCTTATAGGACGCGTACTGCCGGTTGCGGCAGTCGCAAGAAATGGACCGCCCGGTGTTTATCATCAATCTGAAGAACTACGCCGAGATCCTTGGCGAGCCCGCACTGAAGCTGTGCAGGGCAGCCGAGAGCGTCTCCGACGAGGTCGACGTGATGGTCGCTCCTCCCGTACCGTCCCTCGCTTTGATCTCGCCATCACTGAAAATCCCCGTCCTTAGCCAGAGGGTCGACGACTCTCCCGAAGGGAAGAGTACGGGCGCCATCATCCCGGAGGCCCTGAAGGCATGGGGCTGCGCGGGGTCCATGATCAACCACGCCGAAGCGACCGTCCCCCTGTCGGCGGTCGCAAAGATCGTGCCGAGGATGAAGGCGCTCGGCCTCATATCGTGCGTGTGCGTGAGGAAGCCCGAGGAGGTGTCCGCCGCTGCGGCGCTCGGACCCGAGCACATCGCGGTAGAGCCGCCTGAGCTCATCGGCACGGGCATCTCCGTCTCCACGGCAAGACCAGGACTCATCCTGGACTCGGTACGGGCCGCCAGGACGGCGGGTTACAGGGGTAAGCTCCTCTGTGGCGCGGGCATAGTCACATCAGGGGACGTCAGTCAGGCGGTGGAACTCGGAGCGCAAGGTATCCTCGTCGCCAGCAGCGTCGTCAAGGCGCTGGACTGGGAGGCGAAGGTCCGGGAACTGGCCTCTGCGCTGATAACTTAGCGCCGCGCTATCAGCGCCTCGACTTCCCTGACGAGCGACTCGCTGCCAAGGTACAGCGGAGTGGGCTGCGCGAGCGTCGATGGCCTCAGGGTGAGGATGTCCTGCGTCCCGTCGGAGGAGGCGCCGTCGGCGTGCGCAGTGATGTAGGCCATCGGGGCGGCTTCGTACAGTATCCTGAGTTTTCCCTTCGGCTTGCTCTTTAGCGCTGGGTAGCCGAATATGCCCCCGTACCGGAGGACCTGGTTGTAGTCGCCGACGAACGTACCGCCATACCTGAGCTTCATGCCCCGTCCCTCCAGAGTCTCGACGAAGCGCTCAACCGGCTCGATCCAGTCCTTCCGCTGTCCGCCCAGTCCGAACACCTCCGGCCTGAGAGGGATGTGGATGTTGTCCTCCAGGAGGGTGAAGACCGGGGCACCGTCACCCTCGACAGCAGCGAAGGTCTGGACGGGGCCGTCCGTCGCGAAGGTCAAGGTGAGCATCGGCCCGTACGTGACGTAAGCAGCCCCGACGAGGTGCTCGCCCGAGCACGGGAGCTTCGAGGAGTAGAACCCGAATATGGAGCCCAGGGGGTTGTTGGTAGAGATGTTGGACGAGCCGTCGAGCGGGTCCATGGCTACGTGGATGCTGCCTTCGCCCTGAAGCGCGTCTGCCATCTCCTCCGACGCCACTTCTGCCGCCTTCCCCGTGCCGATCAGCGAGGTCGCGAATTTCTCGTTAGCGTACACGTCGGCCCGCGCCTGTTTTTCCCCGGAGGTGTTCACCCCGGCGGTCATGCCCAGGCTCGTGGGAAGAGTGCGCCTGATGTCGATGCTCGCCGCGGCGATAGTCGATATCAGGGAGGACAGGTTGTCCGGGACGTGCGCCCTCAGATGCTCGTCTAGAGAAGTCAAAAGCTTGTTCACCCTTAAATATGCCCCAACGGGCATAAATCTATTGCGTGAGGTTCCTTGACCGGAAAGAATGACCGTATGGATGTCTTCCTCAGGGACGGGAAGAGCATCATCCTCGCTTACGACCAGGGGCTGGAGCACGGCCCCAGCGTGGATTTCGATAACAGGAACGTCGACCCTGCTTTCATAGTAGACATCGCATCGAAGGGCGGCTTCAACGGGCTCGCTCTGCAGAAGGGAGTCGCCGAGAAGTACTACGACGGGAAGGTGCCGCTCATCCTGAAGGTGAACGGCAAGTCCAGTCTCCCGAAGGGAGAGCCCATCGCCCGACAGAACTGCTCGGTCGAGTACGCTGTCTCACTGGGGGCCAAGGCCGTAGGTTACACGATCTACCTCGGGAGCGGCTACGAGTCGGAGATGTTCGCCGAGTTCGGGAGGGTGCAGGAGAAGGCAAAGGACAGAGGCCTCGCCGTCATAACCTGGGTCTACCCGCGGGGTGCGGCGGTGACCAACGACACGTCGAAGGAGATAACCGCCTACGCCGCGAGGACCGCCCTCGAGCTGGGGGCTGACGCGGCCAAGATCAAGTACACGGGGGACACCCAGTCGTTCGCCTGGGCGGTCAAGTCCGGAGGGAAGACGAAAGTGTTCATGTCCGGGGGCCCGAAGGCAGCCACCGATGACGCGTTCCTCGGTCAGGTGAGGGGCGCTATCGACGCCGGAGCGACAGGGATAGCGGTGGGAAGGAACGTGTGGCAGAACCAGGAGCCGCTCAAGATGGCGGAGAAACTGAAGCAGGTCGTCTTCGAAAACCTCCAAGTAGAACCACTTAAAACCTCAAGCTGAGCAAACGGAGAGGCCCAGTTGAAGATATTCATCATAGACATCGACGGGACAATCTGCGAGAATATTCCCAACGAGCTGGGGGCAGAGAGGATGAGGCACGCGAAGCCCTACGAGGACTCGATCAAGGCGATCAACAGCCTCTACGACGAAGGGAATTTCGTCTGCTTCTTCACGGCGCGCACCGACGAGCACGAGGAAGCGACAAGGGACTGGCTGGCCAAGCACGGTGTGAAGTATCACAGGCTAATCCTGAACAAGCCAAGGAAGCTTCCCCCGTTTACCGAGTATCACTTCATCGACGACGCCCACGTGAAGGCTACGACCTACAAGGGTAAGTTCACGAAACTCGTCAAGAAGAACGTAGAGATAGAAGTCTTCGAAGAGTGAATTCCCGGATCAGGCCAGATACGGAAACCGGAGATGCATTCAGGCATGCCCATGATGCGTACCTGGTTCGGTGCATGAGTCAGGAGAGGTGTTACGCCAAGGTGTTGCCGTCGCCTGCCCATTCGGGTTGTCTGCCATGCTATGGAAGGCGCTCCCCACCCGTAAGGCTGTCAACGGCCTGTTGAAACAGCCGGCGTGTTCTCGCGGCATCTTCCGAGCCCCGGTCTAAGGGAGCCAGGTCCAGGTCGCGCCATTCTAACTAGGGCCCAAAGAATCGTCTGCGTATGCGGTCGTCGTCGTGGTCGTGAAACCAGCGGGATACTGGCTGAGGTCATCGGCGTGTCGGTAACCAGGCGTGAAGGCGTAGGCCAGACGCATGCGCAATTTTTGAGCTTCTTCTTTGACTAGAAGGTTTGTCCGAATCCGCGTCCACCTCCCGACATCGAAGAACGCGTTTTTCGGTCGATTGAAAGGAGAAGCTGTCGTTTGATGAATTGCGCTTCCGTCTTAATTTTCTAGTA
>JASHPA010000075.1 GCA_030038365.1 Nitrososphaerales archaeon | reverse complement strand
GGCGAAGAAAGTCACCCCCGCGCAGCTCTCGCTGGCATGGGTCCTGCACAAGCCGGGTGTGACTTCCCCGATCGTCGGCCTGTCGAGCGTGGAGCAGCTGGATGAGCTGGTTGCCGCGCTGGACATCAAGCTCACCCCAGATGAGATCAAGCGCCTGGAAGAGCCGTACAAGCCGCGGGCCATCGAGGGCCACTTCTAGGCAGGGTGTCTTATTCCCAGGGTGGCGTCGGTGGTCCGCATCGAGTCACCCGCGGAATAACCGCCGCAGACCGCCCGTATGGCGTCGACGTTCTCGGGCGTCACTATCGCCTCCTGATGGACTCCCATGAACATGTAGACCTCGTTACCGACCATCGTGACAGACTCGCGCCAGATGACCGCCTCGTAGACGTCGTTCCTGGGCCTTCCCACCTCCCTCGCCCAGTCTATGACCTGGGCGGTGGACTTGAACCCCGCCTTTCCCTCGACGAGCATCATCCTGGGGGTACGCTGCAGCTGCTCCAGGACCTGTTCGCGCGTCGGTTTGCCGCCGAGCGTTGCGATCACGCTGTGCAGGTGCATATGGGTCTCGGGTACCTTGATCGCCATCGTCGTGATGTCGAGGTCGGGCATGACCGACTGGACATCGGGGCCGTGATGGGAGGGTAGCGACGATGGGTCGAGGACGATGGCGTCGATGGGACCCTTGCTTATCTCGTCTGGGTCGGCCGCCCTTCGGGCGAGGACCGCCCTCGCCTTGGAGACGCCGAATCCCTGCCGGAGGGAGCCGAGGAGCCTGCAAAGGGCGGTCGTGTTGCAGCTGACGACACGCACCGCGTCCCTGCCCTTGGCGGCATCAAAATTGACCTGCGAGACGAACGACAGGCCGGTGAGCTCATGCTCCTCTCCTCCCTGGAAGATCGCCTTCCTTCCATGCTTGGCGAAGACGGGCTTGTATTCAGCCCCCAGCTCGGGGGTCGCGTCGACTACGACGTCCACCTCGGAGAGTAGCTTCGAAAGGTCGCCCGCGTGCGCCATCCTGGCCTTCTCGAACGCTGCTGCTGCCTCAGCGTTGGGCGTGTAGACGGGGATGCCCTTCTGCGCGGCGATCGCGGCCCTGTAGTCTGGCTTCATCTTGGTCACCCCGACCAGGACCATGTCGTCCTGCAGCATGACCGCATCTGCGACGCGCCGCCCTATCGTTCCGTAGCCGTTTATCCCGACTCTGATCATGATCCCCACTTGTTCGCGGCCCTTTCCAGGGCGTCGATAAGAGGTAACCGCTTGCCGGCGAGGTATTGCACCAGAGCGCCTCCCGCCGTGCTTACGTGGTCTATGGACTCGTGTATGCCGAACCTGTGGAGCGCGGCTGAGAGGTGGCCTCCGCTCACTATCGTCGTCCCGAAGGAGCCCGCCATCGCCTTGAGGAGGTTCTCCGTGCCCACCCCGAACTCCTCGTACTCGAACGCGCCCGGGGGTCCGCTCATGAAGACCGTGCCTGCTCCCTTGATCAGCCTTGAGTAGCGGTCTATGGTCCTGGAGCCGATGTCGAGCACCGGCACGTTCGCGGGGACCTCTCCCACGGGGAACTCCCTTCTCATACCGTCGATACGGACGGCCGCGTCGATGGGCATCTCGAAGTTCTCGGGATGGTCGTCGAGGAGCTGCCTCGCCCGTACCAGCGTCTTCTGCTCGTTCTCTATCTCGAGAGGACCCCGGTAGCGGCCCTTGGACTTGAGAAAGACCAGCGCCACCAGGCCGGAGAGTAGCACCTTGTCTGCCCTCTGGTTCGCTATGAGCGCGTCTATCGCCTCGATCCTGTCGTTTACCTTTGCGCCGCCGAGGACCGTGACGTACGGCCCCTTCTCGATGGCGAAGATACGCTCGAGCTTGATGAGCTCCTTTGCGACTACGCGGCCGGCGCAGGTAGGCACGAGCTCGGCGAACCCTATGATCGAAGGGTGCGCCCTGTGTGCCGTCGGGAACGCGTCGAGCACGCACGCGTTCACATAGCCCTTGAGCCTAGACACCAGGACAGTCTTCTCGGCGTCTCTCGGCGAGAACTCCATGTTCTCCTCGGCCGTAAAGCGGAGGTTGTCCAGCATTATGATGTCGCCTGGTCTGGAAGCCTCTATCGCCGACTTGGCGGCCGACCCGAAGACGTCCTCCACGAAGGTCACATCCTTTCCGAGTATTCTCGAGAGGGCCTTCGCATGCTTTTCCATAGAGATATAGTCGTACCTTCCGACTCGACCCTGGTGGGAGCCAACGACGACTGCGGAGTTGGGAAGGTCCCGGATGGTGATGGCCGCCTCCTCTATCCTGCTCAACTCCAGGAGCTCTCCAGTCTGCGGATTGACAGGTGTGTTGATGTCAACCCGGACGAAGACCTTCCTGTTGTCGAGATCGAGGTTGTCGATTGTGAGCATCTTGGCGGGCATGCTACGGCCTCCGCTGCCCTTGCTCCGATTATAACGCTTTTGAAAGACGGCTCTCTCCTCGCGGGGGCGACACCCACCGGGAGTCATGATAGGGTATCCATCTTACTTGTAAGACTGGTGGTATATCATGGACGACCACAGGTGGTCTTCACGGCGGTTGTGCTGAAATGCACCGTCCGAACGGAGATTTCCGCCAAGTTTTAATCGGACAAAGTTTTTCGAGGAACGTACGCATGAGGCCTCGCAGGAGAACTGCCGTCGCAACCTTGATCTGGGCTCTCGGGTTCTGCGCTCTGCTGGCGCTGGGCGCGACCTCTGTATATTACGCATATTCGACGAGGCTGAACGGCGGCGCCGCGAACAGCGGCTTTCAGCTAACGCTGACGACCAGCAACAGCCACATCGCCGTTCCGAAGGGAGACGTCCTTGTGGTGATCCCGCCCGGGATAGACTCGACTGCGACCCTCGGCTTTGAGCCGTCGAACGTGAAGGTCGTCCTCGGGGTGAACAACACGATACTGTTTGCGAACGAGGACAGCACGGAGCACATCGTTCAGTCCTACTCGTGGCCGAACGGCTCGGAGGGGTTCGACGTATGGCTTCTCGGAGGTCAGACGGGCACCGTGAAGCTGAATGTGACGGGGACGTATGTTTACAACTTCGAACTCACCGAAGCCGCTAACAACGGCACGGTCACAGTGGTCGCGTAGCCTTGTGCGGGCCTAACAAGGTCCTACATGCATGCGTGGGACGGTGGGGAAGACCGCACCCACGCGGCAAATAGCCTTATCTCACGCAAAAGCTGCCCGACCCCAGCCCAATTGGTTTCCACCGGCGTCGCGACCCTCGACCGGGTGCTGGGAGGGGACGGCTATCCCGACCGCTCCGCGATACTGGTCGTAGGCCCACCTGGGATTGGGAAGGAGGCGCTGGGTTACTGGTTCATCCGCTCCGGTCTCGTCCAAGGAGATTACAGTCTTTACGCGACGCACCGTCCTGTTTCGGATGTCCTGAGAGACATGAAGGGACTCGGCATCGGCGTCGACCGCGTCCCCGACTGGATCTCAAGCTCGGGCTCGTCCGTGAAGTGCGACCTGAGGGACGCCACGGGGATATCGTACAACATCAAGGAGGCCGTCCACCGGAACAAGGAGAGACGCGTCAGGGTCGCGACCGACCTGATGTCGCCCCTGCTGGTCCTGAACCCGCTCGAGCCCATGTACAACTACTGGTCACAGCTCCTCTCCGACATCAAGCAGCAGGACTCGGTTGTGCTGGCGCTGGTCGAGGACGGGATGCACCCGCAGAACGTCCTGACGACGATGGAGCAGCTCTTCGACGGCGTGATAGAGATGAGGCTCTATGAGGAAGGCCTTTCGATAACGCCGCTCTTCCGCGTCAGGAAGATGCTGGGGCTGCCACCGCTTCACGGATACTTCCGATTCTCTGTCTCGGCGACCGGCATGGAGGTGCTACCGCATGTCAGATGAGATCGTGTTCGCCGCGAACACGTTGAGCCCTCTTGCGAACGTGGTGATCGTTTGCCTTGGAGTTTACCGCTCTCGACAGTTCTACCGCTCCTTCGTCGACCCCATCTACAAGAGCCACGCCCGATGGCTCGGCTTCCTTCTAGGAGTCATCCTGATCTCGAACCTCAACAACTTCGTCCCTTACAACACGAACACGTCGCTGGGAAACTTTCTCTCCTTCGTCACCTTCCCGGCGATTGTAGGGGTTGTCTTCGCCTACGTCGACCGGACCATCCTCGTCGCGATCAGGACAGACTTCTTCCACAGAGACACGCTGCACTGGGGGCGCGTCAGGCGACCCGCCGCGGTCCTCTTGGGTTGCAGCATCGTCATCACCCTCCTCTTGTCATGGTTCGTTCCCACGAACCCGCCTCTCTGGGCGCTGATTTGCCTGTACGAGTTCTTCCTTGTCACGATCGTCACCCTTGGATATGGCGCAGTCGCCCTCGTGATCGGCGCCCGACGGACCGCCGACCGCACCTTCCGCAGGCATGTCCTCCTCCTCGGGATGGCCTTGGCCGCGTTCGTCTGCCTCGTTGTGAGCTTCTTTATTCCCGGCGAAGACGCGCAGGCCGTCGTCTCAGCCTGCATCAGCACGGGTAGCCTCTACATCTTGTATCGAGCCGTGATGAGTCTCTCTCCTCTGGATAGCGTTACGACCGAATCAGAATGAATCAAGCTCGATATCAAGCTTGATGTGGTGTCTCAGCCAAGGTAGGTGCACGTGACCACGGTCCAGCACCCTGAGGGAAGGCAAGCCGAGCCGCCATCGGACGGCGACGTGCTGACTACGACCAACCCGGCGGAGCCGGTCTGATTCGTAGTGGTGAAGTAAGAACTTGTAGCGACCTGGGTCACGGAAGGCGAGCTGACCGAGGTAATGACGGCGGAGGAGTACGTCTGATTCCATACGGTGTATGTCGTCTCGGTCGCGAACGCTTCCTCGGTGTCCGGAAAGTTGTAGCTCGTGGCGTCGCACGCGACCTCGTCGGAAGGAGGCGTGTAAGTGACGACCAGCGTCCCGTTGACCGTCCGGGTTACGGTAACCGTCGAAACCGGGGGACTGACGGTGACGGTCTTCGTCTGCGTTGTCCCGCTGTAGGCCGCGAGCCAGCCCGCGGACAGGATGAGGGCCACAAAACCGATACTTGCCAGGAGCGCCGCAGCTCGCCAACGACCCGCCATTATGGTGTGTTTCTAGGCTCTTTGTGATTAATGTCTTTGTCCGAATGGAGACCGGAGATCCCGGAAAAGGGGGTGCTTTGAGCCGTATTTGGGCTCGCGACAAGCCAGTCTTGGGCTGAAGGGGCATGGTGTCTCCATGCGCGAAGTGCCTTCCGACGGGCGGAAACTGAGCGTCGTCGGAGACTGATGACTCCGACACCGGGATTGAGCGCGTCTTTCCAGAGGCTACCAGTCGTTCGGTCGCCGCGCCGACGTAGAAAACGGTAGAAAATGGCCTTACGTCGTCGTTTGGTTTTACACCACAGGAGCCGGCGCCGCGAGCGTGGGGTCGTTTCTTCGCCGGGGAAAAAACGTGGTGTAAAAACAAAAGCATCCCCCTGTTTCGCTCAAAAAATAGTCGTTCAAATTTACACCACGCGGGTGGTGTAAAAGAATTGGCTCGCGGCCTTTTGGAACCACGACGTCAACGGGAGGTCATGGCGGCGCTCGATGAAAAACCGACCGAAACGCCAGAACCCGATTTTTCGGCACCCCGGCTCGGGATGCCAGGGGAAAGGTGCCCCAAATGCAACGGGGTCAGAGGGAGGGTGATCGCAAGGGTCACGGTTGTCAAGAAGTACAACGATGGGCTCAAGGTCCACGAGTACAAGTACCTCCGGCTGACGCACAGGAAGGTCCTGAGGGACGGGACCCTGAAGAGGACATACTGCTACATCGGGGGGAAGAAAGCGGCCGGACAGGGGAACGAGGAGGCCTAGGTATAAACCGTAGCCTTAGTTCCGACTTCGACTATGGCCAGAGTGACAAGGACCGTGGGTCCGAAGGGTCAAGTCACCATTCCAAAAGGAGATACGGGACCGAGCCGGCCTCGCTGCAGGGGCAGAAGTCCTAGTGGAGCTTAGGGGAAGCGAGGTCGTCCTCAAGAGGTCTCGCAGCCTACCGGGAGCTATGTGGGCTACTTCGTTTCTACCTACGCGGACAAGGTCAAGGACAGAGTTCACGTCAAGAAGATAATTGAGGACGAAGTCGCTGACAGAAACCGCCTACGTTGACTCGAATGTCTTTATCCTCCCCGTGCCAGGAGAGAGGCCGAACGGAGCCGACGGGGCGACCCGCGCCCTGAGTGAGACCAAGTCCGGTGCCCTGCTCGGCTATACTCCTGCTTTGACTTGGGATTGAGCGGTCCGGGTCGTGACCAGGATTTTCGGGCGCGCTGACGGGTCCCGTCGGAGGGTAACAGCTTCCATTGCGCCCGTATCTCCCGGATATCCCTCTCGAAGCCCGCCGCGCCGGCTTTGCCCTTGAGCCTTCCCCGGAGCGATGATGGGCAGTGCTTTACCAGGACACCCTCTTCCCTCGCTGCGAGCACGACCTCCTCTCCTTCGAGCAGATGGTACTTCTCCCTCATCGACTTTGGGATGGTTATCTGACCCTCTGATCCCATGACACTCTTCTCGGCCATGCAGGACTGTAGTCCGAGCAACTGCGTGATAACCTTACCGAAGGTGAGACCCTCTGGGGACGTCAGGTGCTATTCCGGGGGAATCTCCGCGTAGACCTTCCTCAGGTCGATGCCCTTGCTCTTCAGGTGCGAGTAGGTCCCCAGGTATATCACGAGGCCCGCGATGAAGATCACGGCCAGGATGGCGTCTGCGCCGGGCGTCGAAGGACCGACCGAAGGCGTGGTGAACGCGTAGTAGGTGTTCCAGGCCATCAGCGCCATCGAGATGACGCCGATGATGGAGAGCAGGGGGAACTTCCAGCCCGAGCCCGGAATCGATTCCATCAGCTCCCTGCGTCGGAAGGGCATGATCACGGCGGAGAGGCTAGCAAGGAACCAGACGATGCTCCATATCGCGACGCTGTTGAGGAGGAGCCCGATGTACGAGGTGAAGGTCCCGAGGTACATGAAGATGCACGCGATGATGACGTTGACGAACATCGCCTTGAGAGGGTTGTGATACTTGGCGCTGACGTCCGCGAGCCAGGTAGGTAGCGCCCTGTCGAACGAGAGCGCGAAGAGGTAGCGCGTCGAGACGAGCAGAAGGTTCGAGACGAACCAGAGCAGCGTCACGAACCAGCCCAGCTGGACGATGAAGAGGACCAGCGAGTTGTGGATGAGTATCGTGGTGAGGAAGCCTATCCACGCCGGCGCCGCGAGCCCCCAGTTCGACCCGAGAGCGGCCGTGGCCTGCAGGAACTGGTAGCCGAAGACGTCCACGGACAGCTGCGAGCCTATCACGAGGACTATCCACCCGAAGATCAGGGCGAAGACCACACCCACAAGCATGCTCCTCCTGACGTTCCTGACCTCGCCCGAAGCCGCCGACGAATAGTTGAAGCCGTTGTAAGCCAGCACTGCGAGCGGGAGGCTGACGAAGGTCGTGGCCAGCGTGAGGGGGACGTATGATATCCCCGAGCTTGCCGCCTTTGTGAGTATCCCCTGGTATGTTATCCCTGTGCCGGCGTAGTTGTTGAGGTCGCTGACAAAGTCGCTGTGGCTCGTCGTCGCGAGGACCAGGAAGCCCACGATAGTGCCGAGGATGATCACCGCGAAGAGCACGAGCATGATTCTGCGGAAGTGGCGCGGGTGCAGAGCCGTAAGCGCGGTCGCCGCAAGTATCAGCACCAGACCCAGGATGAACACGTCCGAAGGCGTGGAGGAAATCGTCGACGCGAGGTTCACGAGCCCTGTGTTACCGGAGGAATACCCGAACGATGCTAGGGTGACCGGTACGACGACGGAGCCGAAGATGATTCCTCCTCCGCCGCCTATCAGGTTGAGGAGCGAGATGAGGAACGCCCACCCAGCCATGAATCCGATTACCGGGTTCACGACCCTGCTGATCCAGATGTAGTCGCCACCCGACCGCGGCATCGCCGAAGAGAGGAAGTAGTAGACGAGGGCGAGAGGAAAGAGGAAGATGAAGCCGAGGTGCGCTGAGGTCACGAGGTTCGCTCCGGGGTCCGCGCTCGAGACGAAGAATATCTGCGACGAGATCCCATAGAGGTTCGGCAGTATCACCCCGGTGCTGATGATGAACGCGTCAAGCCACGTGAACTCTTTGACCAGGCCCGTGGCATCCCTCACGAATGCCTTGGGGGAAGCTCCCAACTCTCACGCAGCGGGCGGTTTGAGGTATTAAGTATTTGGCGGCGGTCCTCGGTTCTGTTGCGTTGCTGCTACCGGCATCCTGAAGCTGAAAACTGGAAAAATCCTCGATAAGGCGTTAATCTCCCCCGCCTAATGTGTTCCGGGTGGCAACCGTGAGTGTAGCCGAGATGGATGCCAGCCTTTGTGGCGCGTGCGGGCGACAGGCTGCCGTAGTTGGTGGCATAAGGTATTGCTCTGGTTGCCTCAAAACGACTGTCGTGTGCAGCTGCAATCACTAGGAATTTTCCTCGCAGTGGGCTTGTCCATGCGCTTCAGGCCCCAAACATTAGACTAACGAGCTCGATATCAAGCTCGATAAGAGGCCGACAGCCAAAAAGTGCTCGTAGCGGGACGTTTCTCGCCTAGCGACACCATGCCTGCTGCGCAGAAAAACGGGGTCCGCTGACCACATGCCTCTTCTTCATCAAGGCCAGCGCGAGCACTGCTGCGGTCACGAGAATCGCAAAGCCAGCCGCTCCGGCCGGGAACTGAGGAACTGCATTAGGCGGTGTCGACGTGGTCGATGAAGTGCTTGAGGTGCTGCTCGTGGAAGAAGTGGTAGAGCTAGTCGAGCTAGTCGAACTGGACGAGGAGGTGCTGCTAGAGGTGGTGGTGCTGGAACTGGAAGTCGTGGAAGTGGTAGAGCTGCTCGAGCTAGATGAAGTGGTCGAACTAGTAGATGAACTCGAACTGGATGAAGAGGTGGTACTAGACGAGGTCGAGCTGGACGACGTACTGGAAGATGCGCTGGCTATCAACGCGTAGTAAGAGTAGGGCGTAACGTCGGGCGTCCCTATGTCGGCCGTGCAGTAGATGTAGCTCGAATAGTACACGCACTGCTGCGTCGCTCCCGAATACACAGGGAGGTCGTAGGCCTGGCTCCAGCTTCCCTGACTCCCGGAAGTCGCCTGCGAATAGTACGTAGTTACGTTGCCGGAGCTGTCGTCATACCCAGACATGCAATAGACGTAGT
>JASHPA010000074.1 GCA_030038365.1 Nitrososphaerales archaeon | reverse complement strand
TTATCCTCGCCGGGCGGACAGTAACAAGAGATGTCATAGCGGGCATGTCGCACTCATACTACTTCGATTGCGGATGCGTAAGGAGATTTCAGTCCAACGTGCCCCTGAGCGAGCGCGAGTCGCTCGAACCATGTAATGAGCACGAAGGATTGCTCATGATGGACGGCCGGCACGTACATAACATCTCCCTCGGCCCCCAAAGTCTCACCAGACCGGTCAGTGTTCTGGAAAACCAAACATGCCTCGATGAATGGTCGCAAGATCGGTCAATAGATTGTGCTGAGTTTCCCTGTCGCGTCCCCATTTGGCAAAAAAGCTGGGACCCAGCCCTTGAAAGCAATGGGCCGGAAGGGATTTGAACCCTCGACCTCTCGATTATCAGTCGAGTGCTCTAGCCAAGCTGCCCTCGCAGGTTGCGATCTGAGCTACCGGCCCACGATAAGGGGGCGAAGCTTTCCCGCTATAAGCGTGACAAGGAAAACCTCCGCTAGTTACAAAACCGGAATGCGCCAAGACATTATTTAGTCGAGCGGGTATGGCTAGCCTACCTTGCCAAACCCAGCCCGAAGGCTCGAGGGAAGAGTAGCAATCGTCACAGGGGCGTCGAGAGGGATAGGACGTGCGATATCCAAGAGGTTCGCCGAGGAAGGGGCCAAACTGGTCCTGAACTACAACGCATCACAGAAAGAGGTCGAGGAGCTCCAGCGGGAGATAAAGTCAATCGGAGGAGACTCGGTGATCGTGCAGGGGGACGTCGCTAAACAGCCCGAAGTCGCCAGGGTGGTCGACTCTGCCGTCAAATCATTTGGCCGTGTCGACGCGCTCGTCAACAATGCCGGAGTCATCTTCCGGAAGAAGATCCTCGAGTCGGTAGAGGAGGAATGGGATAGGACGATAGACGTGAACCTGAAGAGCGTCTATCTGTTCACCAAGGCGGTCGCGCCGATAATGATCCGGCAGGGGAAGGGGAAGATCATCAACATCTCATCGATATCTGGTCTGAACGCTCCCCCTTCCGCTCTCGAGATACCAGACTATGCGGCATCCAAGGCCGCGGTCATAGGGCTGACGAAGGCACTCGCGCTTAACCTTGCCCCCGCCATCAACGTGAACGTGGTCTGCCCCGGCGCGACGGAGACGGACATGTTCAGCAAGATGAGCCAAGAAGCGAAGACGCTCAGGATAGCGGAGACCCCGCTCGGAAGGTTCGGGAAGCCCGTGGAGGTGGCCAACGCGGTGCTGTTCCTGGCGTCGGATGAATCTGACTTTGTGACCGGCGAGACAATCGTCGTCTCCGGCGGCAGAGGAATGCTGTAGCAACCCTCAACAGTCTTATTACGCTCAGCAGTGAGCGCCGCCCGATGGGCCGGTAGTTCAGCGGTACGAACGCCCGCCTTGCACGCGGGAGGCCGAGGGTCCGAATCCCTCCCGGTCCACCTCTGTCATCAGTTTGCGGCGATTCTTATCGGGTTGATGGCCTTGAGGGTCTCGTCGAGCGCCGTTATAGTGGCGTCCAGCTCACGCTCTGTGTGAGCGACGGAATTGTAGAGCTTGTACGGTGCGAATATCGACCTCTTGAGCAAGCCGTAGATTACGTCTTCCTTCATCTTCCCGTCGCCGGCGGCCTCAGACCGGAAGTCGACCACCTCTCTGTCGGTGAAGGTGAAACCGCTGACCGCACCGTCGCCGTGCACCTGTGCCTTTATCCCATTCTCTGCGAAGGTCTCGCGCATCCTTTCGCGGAGCTTTTCACCGTAGGAGTTGAGCGCCTCGTACGTCCCGGGCTTCCTGAGCTCCTTGAGTGTGGCCAGTCCTGAGGCGCAGGAAAGCGCGTTGCCGTTGAAGGTGCCTGTCATGAAGACCCTCTCGTCCGAGGTGCTTCCATAGTAGCCCTTCTGGGGGTCGAGCGCGTCCATGAACTCGGCCTTACCACATACCGCGGCTAGGGGCAGGCCGCCGCTGAAGCTCTTACCAACACAAGCTATCTCGGGGACGACCCCGTAGTACTCCTGGGCGCCTCCGTAGGCGAGGCGGAATCCGGTCACGACCTCGTCGAAAATCAGTGGTATACCCTTCGCGCCCGTTATCTCCCTCAGCTCCTGGAGGAATCCCGGCTTCGGGGCGACGGTTCTCTGCAGCGGCTCCAGGATCACGCCTGCGAGACGCCTTTCGTACTTCTGTATGATCCGTCTGGTGGTGTCGATATCGTTGAAGGGGGCCGCGATCATCGTCTTCGCCACCGGTTTTGGGATGCCGGCCGAATCGATGCTCGCGCTCGGAATGGCCCGGACTACCTTCGGGTTGGCGAACTGGCTGCTCACCATCGCGTAGTCTTGGAACCCGTGGTAGGAGCCCTCGAACTTCAGTATCAGGTCCTTCTTCGTGTAAGCCCTCGCCAACCTCACGGCGTAGGAGTTGGCCTCGCTTCCGGACGAGACGAACCGGACCTTGTCGGCGCATGGAATCGCCGTTGCCACTTCCTTGGCAAGCGCGACGGCCTTGTCGTTCTCGACATAGAAGTTGGTACCCTTCTTGACCTGGCGCGTTACGGCCTCGACGACGGCCGGATGGCAGTGACCGAGGAGGACAGAGCCGCTCCCGATGAGGTAGTCGATGAACTTCTCTACCTTGGTATTGTAGATGTAGGCGCCGGAGCCCGATGAGGCCATGAACTTGAAGCCGTTCGGGAGCGTCAGTATTCCGAGCGTGCCTCCCGGGAGATATTCCTGGGCAATCTCGAAGAGCGGGGCGTCGCTATTGCGCATCGGGACTTTTTGACTAGGCGGCCGTAAAAAGGTTTCAGAGCGAGCCGCGGTCTACTCGACCTTCAGCCTGACGCCGGTGTTCCCGCTCTGCTTCTTCTCGAAGGTTATCTCGAGTATACCATTGTTGTAGCTGGACTTGGCGCCATCTATTATGGCCGTCTCTGGGAGTTGAAGCCGCTTCTCGTACTTCCGGTCCGCTGTGTCTACGCTTATAGTCATCACCCGTCCGTCGACACGGATGTCGATGTCCTCCTTGCGCACGCCTGGAATCTCCGCGATGATCCTCACCTGTTTCTCCCCCTCGACCACGTCCACGAGCGGTTCCCTCTTGTCGGTGATGCCCTTCAGGGGCTCGTTGCCGCGCTTCACGTTTCCGAACTCGCGGATGACCGGCCTGCCATCGGGGCCTATGGTCATGGAATATCCGTAGACTATCGGACCAATCTCCTTCTTGACGCTGCCGTCGGGCGACTGCTGTTCCCTCACGAGGTCCTTGGGCACCTGTTTCTCAATGTCCTTGAACTGCATGAACTCCTTCTCCATCTCCTTCATCATCTCGTCTATGTCGGGAAAAGACCAGGGCCCGAAGGGCATCATCTTCCGCCACCGGGTCGGCCAGTCGTCGCTGTCGTCTTCGGACAATTTCTATCGTGGCACAGAGCGCCGGCGAAAGTATAAGTTTTTTCGCGAAACGTTTTTACGGCCCTGAAGGCGGGAAACTCTTCGAAGGCGCACGGCTTGAACCTGTACTTGAAAATGACCGCACTCTTCTTCGTGCTCACCGGCCTGCTGATGCTGGTCGGCTACGCGGTCGGCTTGTATTTCGGAGACCCTCTCGGCTTCATGTTCATTGGGCTGATCTTCGCTGGTGGTATCAACTTCGCGTCGTACTTCTGGAGCGACAAGATAGTAGTGAAGATGAGCGGAGCCAAGCTCATCCAGGAGAGCGACAGTCCGATACTCTATGCTGCTGTGAGGAAGATAGCAAACGAGGCGCAGATCCCGATGCCCAAGGTGGGCATCGTAAACTCACCACAGCCCAACGCGTTCGCGACGGGCCGAGGTCCGGACAAGGCGGTTGTCGTGGCGACGTCGAGCATACTTTCCACACTCACCCAGCCGGAACTGGAAGCCGTAATCGGGCACGAGATGGGGCATGTCGTGCACAGGGACGTTCTTACCTCAAGCGTGGCGGCGACGATGGCAGGAGTGATATCGTACGTCGGAAACATAGCGCTCTGGTCGATGATGTTCGGAGGGTACGGCGGGAACCGCAATGGAGCCAATCCCCTTGCGCTCATCGCGGCTATAGTGCTGGTCCCGCTCGGCGCCACCTTCGTGAGGCTCGGTATATCCAGGAACCTTGAGTACAATGCCGACGAGTACGGCGCGAAGCTCACTCACAATCCGGGCGCGCTGGCCTCCGCTCTCGTGAAGATATCTTCGATGGCGAAGATGCGGCAGAACCCAAGGGGAGGCCAGAACGCGCCCTCTCCATCTACGGCGTCACTCTGGATCGTGAACCCGTTCAGAGGAGGTTCTCTGGTCGAGCTCTTCTCCACCCACCCCTCGACGCAGCACCGTGTCGAGAGGTTGAGGAAGATCGGCGAGGAGATAGGCGTCTACGTCCCCTGAGCCGAGTGCTTAGCAGAGCGAGACGAAACTTCTGAGGATCTCAATCGCAGGTTTCCCGCTCAGCTCAGGATGGAATTGCACGCCGAACATCTCTTTCCCGCGTATCTTTACCGCCTGGACCGGGCTGCCGTTCGTCGCATAGTTTTCCATCTCCGCAGGTAGGGGAGGTATCAGCTCGTACTTGTGCCCCTGGTAGACGCTGCAGTCACGTATCCCGGGCGCCAGCGGGTACTCGCGGATGAAATGAAGAGGCTGCATCCCGACCGCCGGCTCGATCCTTCTTATCCTGGCCCCGTAGCGATGGCCGAGGATTTTCAGGCCCAGACAGATACCGAGGAAGGGCGGTCCCAGCTCGTCGAGCATCCTCGAGTATACCCGCAGCTCCTTGAGGCGCGTCTGGGAACTGAGATGGCCACCCGAGGCCACGACCCCGTCGAAACTTCGGGGAGATGACGGAGTGACTTCGGAGGCTTCGACCACCTTCAGCGTCGCTCCAGTCGCCTCCAGCCCCCTGATGAGCGCCGGAAACGAGGCGCCGTGATGGTTCAACACTAGGAGCTTGGGCACGTCATTCGTTGCTGTGGGCTACCACTTATCGTTTAATGAGAAAAAGAAATATCTGACCTCGTCGGAGCATCCCACGCGGCGTCTGGATGACAGAACCTGACCCGTGAGTGCTACTTGAAAGCGATAGAGGTCAATCAACTTACCAAGGTGTACGGGGAGACTGTCAGGGCCCTAGATTCAGTCAGTTTCTTCGTGGATGAAGGGGAGATATTCGGACTGCTGGGTCCCAACGGGGCGGGGAAGACCACTGCCATCAAGGTAATCACGACAATGATCAAGCCGACGAGCGGCGCGGCGACCGTCTTCGGTACGGACGTCATCAAGTCGAGCCAGAAGGTCAGAGAGATGCTCGGCTATGTGCCCCAGGCGATATCCGTCGACGGCGACCTGACAGGGTACGAGAACCTGCTAATCTTCTCGAAGCTCTTCTACGTCGACAAGAAGGAGAGGAAGCAACGGATCGTGGAGGCGCTGGAATTCATGGGCCTCTCGAACCGCGCTGACGATCTCGTGAAGCACTACTCCGGAGGTATGATGAGGAGGCTGGAGATAGCACAGGCCTTGGTCAACAGACCGCGCATCCTCTTCCTCGACGAGCCCAGCATCGGCCTGGACCCCTTCTCAAAGCGCCAGGTCAGGGAGTACGTGAAGGACCTCAACAAGGAGTTCAAGATAACGATGCTCGTGACGACGCACGATATGGCCGAGGCAGACGAGCTCTGCGACAGGGTCGCAATCATGAACATGGGGAAGATAGCGATCACGGACACGCCAGCGAGGCTGAAGGAGTCGGTGGGAGGGGACATGATCGCTGTGAAGCTTTCGCCCGCGCCAGCCGTTCCGACGATTCCCGCCTTGCTGGGTACGGTAGTGAGCTACGATGACGGGGAGTTGAAAATCCAGGCTCCGAACGGGGAGAAGGTGATCCCGAGGATAATCGATAGCCTCGAAGGGGCCGGGTTCACCATAGAGGGCATCTCGATGGCGAGGCCCACGCTCGAGGACGCTTTCGTCAAGTACGCCAAGTCCGCCCAGGAGAAGACGACCTACATACAGACTAGGTCGGAGAGACGCAACTTCTCGAGGAGGACAAAATGAGTCTCAAGGGGGCCATCTCGAGCGTCTTCACGATTGCAGAGATGGAGGCGAGGAAGGTCAGGCACGACTCGACCGAGCTCTGGATGCGTTCGATACAGCCAGCGTTGTGGCTGCTGGTCTTCGGCGAAGTCCTCACGGCGGTGAGGGGCCTGGCTCCCGCCGGCTACACGTATCTCCAGTACATCGCGCCCGGCGTCCTCGCGCAATCGGTCCTCTTCATAGCGATATTCTACGGGATTACGATAGTCTGGGAGAGGGATGTCGGTCTACTCACGAAGCTTCTTTCCACGCCGTCGCCACGTTCATCCATCGTGATAGGCAAGGCGCTCGCATCGGCGGTAAGAGGAATCTTCCAGGGGATCGTCATCGTAGCGCTGGCCCTCATAATCGGGATAAACCTGAGGTTCAATCCGCTTGACGTGGCAGGCGTCTTCCTGATAGTCGTCATGCTCGCCATGTGCTTCTCGAGCCTCTCGATGGTCCTCGCGTCCTTCCTGAAGACCAGGGACAGGATGATGGGTATCGGACAGGCGCTCACCATGCCTCTTTTCTTCGCCAGCAGTGCGATATACCCCATATCGCTGATGCCCGTGTGGTTGAGGTATGTGGCCTACGTGAACCCACTGAGCTATGTGGTAGACGCGATGAGGTCGATACTTGTCACGGGAGATTATTCGTCGCTTCCGCAGGACATCGTCGCGATGACCATCGCCACCGTGTTCTTCATCAGCCTGGCATCAGTGGTCGTCAAGCGACTGGTCCAGTAGGGCTAGCCCGCGGCGCCCCAGCCACGACTTTTTCTTGCGCCTCCAGCTCAGGATGCTTCCGCAGTTTGTGACATTCAAACCTGCTGTTGCTGCTGAAGCTTCGCCCGCAGACCCTACAGATGTATCGTCGCTCTTCAGATGACTCGAACAGCATAAAGGTCTGGCTGACACCCCACATGACCACTATTATCGCGCCGAACAATATTGTGACCGGCAATGACGCCAGCGCCGAGCCTGAAGCGGCGGCGCTGGAAGGGATAGCAAGGGCGGGAATAAAGAGCAGGAGCCAGGTGATCATCCCGATTACGACAGCGGTGAAGACCTTGCGGTCTGTCGTCTTGGTAAGGAGCTGCGAGTTCCTAGTGATCGCCAGGCCGGCGACCCCGCCTATCGCCATCCCAAAGATCAAATGAAGCCCCCAGCCCGTGATCCAAAAGACCGATGTCCTACGACCGACCAGGTCCGAGGCGAGGACGAAGACCGGGTCATCGTTGTAACTTACGAGCGAAAACGCATAAGCCACTATGCCGGCTGCAGCCGCGCCCACCGTTCCTCCTAGAAATCCGAAGAGGATTGTGTTGAGCGTCCGATTAGCCTTGACCCGCACGTCTGGCTGGGCCCTGCTTTCCATATCTCGGAAGAGGGACCGGCGCTTAAGATGGCAATCAAATAATGGTATTAGGCAAAGCAGACAAGGAAAATTACGAAGACCTTCGGTCTGGGGATTGTTATGGGTCGATGATTTGAATGGAGGACACGTAGACAGAAGCTCTGTAGGGAGTAGCGTGGGCAGAAGTGGGCCGGCCCGGAATTGAACCGGGGGCTTGCGCGATCCTGTTGGAGACCTCTTCGCCGTGTCAGAGCGATGTCCTAACCAAACTAGACGACCGGCCCTAGAAGGCCGCCCTCAATCTTGCAGCTTTTATCTTTAATCGGGCAGAGGCAAGAGCTTTTATGCACAGCATGCGGGTTTCGCGTGGTTGCGCCCAGTTAGCACCTACTCCATCGTAGCCATAGACAAGAAATCTGGGGAGATGGGGGTCGCCGTGCAGTCTCACTGGTTCTCCACGGGCTCGATAGTCACGTGGGCGGAGGCGGGGGTTGGCGTGGTCGCGACCCAGGCTTTCGTGGAGGTAAGCTATGGACCACTCGGCCTGGCCCTAATGAAAGGCGGGAAGAGCCCGCAGCAGGCGCTGAAATCACTACTCGCCACTGACCCCAGGCCCGAGCTGAGACAGGTGGCTATGATGGACGTGCGGGGCAGGGTCGCAGCACACACAGGGAAGAAGTGCGTTCCGGAAGCCGGCCACGTTACAGGGAGGGGCATGAGCGCACAGGGGAACATCCTGCGCAGCCGCAGGGTCTGGAAGGCTATGGCGAGCGCCTTCAAGAAGTCGAAGGGCAGCCTCGCGGAGAGGCTGATGGCAGGCTTGGAGGCAGCCGAGCGAACAGGAGGCGACCTGCGAGGCAGGCAGTCCGCTGCCATACTGGTTGTGAAGACGGTCGGGAGCGGAATGCCTTGGCAGGGGAGGGTCGTGGACCTGCGGGTAGACGATGACCCACAGCCGCTGGTACAGATGAGAAGGCTGCTCAAAATCAACGAAGCCTACGTCCGCGCGAACCTCGGCGACGCGCTCATGGAGAAGGGTGACAGCAAGCGGGCCCTCGAACAGTACAAGAAATCGGCCGAGTTGTATCCAGAGAACCCGGAGCTCGTGTTCTGGCACGCGGTGACCTTGCTCAACCAGGGCGAGGTGAAGGAGGGTATCGTCATGATGAAGTCGATCTTCAAGCGCAGCAAGGACATGAAGGTCCTTCTGAGAAGGCTTCCCGAAGTGGGACTTCTCACCGTAGACAAGGAGACTCTGCATGCCCTGGAAGCGTGAGCGGGGCAGGTTCGGCTCTTGCCGATTCACCGGCGCGCTCGCTTCGCTCAAATTAAATAGCCGGTCGCGGGCGAACCGCCCGACAACGGATGCAAGACTCTTCCGAACAGCCAGGCTTCTACAAGCTGTCGATGGCCGACCGACTCAAGCTCGTCCAGAGACTCACCGGCCTCACAGATGAAGAGGTGAAGACGCTAAGCAACACAGGAGGACTTTCTCCTGAGACAGCCGACAGGATGATTGAGAACGTAGTGGGCGGGATAACCCTGCCTCTGGGGATTGCTACGAACTTCCTCATCAACGGGAAGGATTACCTCGTTCCGATGGCGCTGGAGGAGCCATCCGTGGTGGCCGCTGCCAGCAACGCCGCCAAGATGGCAAGGGTGAAGGGAGGTTTTCGCGTCACGAACACCGGACCGGTCATGATAGGGCAGATACAGATCGTCGACGTGAAGGACCCCTACGGCGGCAGGCTCGAGCTGCTCCTTCACAAGGAGCAGATCCTGACCAAGGCCAATGAGCAGGACCCAATGCTGGTCTCCCTCGGCGGAGGGGCAAAGGACCTGAACGTGAAGGTGATTGACTCCGTGAAGGGGCCGATGGTCATAGCTGAACTGATCGTCAACACCGGGGATGCGATGGGAGCGAACGCTGTGAACACGATGGCCGAAGCCGTGGCGCCTATCCTGGAGAAGGTAACGGGCGGGAAGGTCTACCTGAGAATCATCTCCAACCTGGCAGACAGAAGATTGATTCGCGTGAAGGCGGTCTTCGACAAAGAGGCGATCGGTGGGGAGGCGGCGGTCGACGGCATTGTGTACGCGTATGCCTTCGCGGACGGTGACAAGTACAGGTGCTCGACCCACAACAAGGGGATAATGAACGGCGTAATCGCTGTCGCGATAGCGTGTGGCCAGGACATCCGAGCCCTTGAGGCTGGTGCGCACACATACGCAGCGCGGACGGGTGAGTACAAGCCGCTCACGATGTGGGAGAAGGATGGCAACGGCGACCTGGTCGGGACCCTGGAGATGCCGATGGCCGTCGGTCTCGTCGGCGGTGCGGCGCGCACCCACCCTGGGGCGAAAGCTAGCATCAAGATAATCGGAGTGAAGACGGCAATAGAGCTCGCCGAGGTGATGGGAGCCGTGGGACTGGCGCAGAACTTCGCAGCTCTGAGGGCCCTCGCAGCCGAGGGAATCCAGAAGGGGCACATGAAGCTGCATGCACGGAACGTAGCCGCCAACGCTGGCGCTACGGGTGACATGGTCGATGTCGTGGCGGCGAAGATGATCTCGGAGAAGAAGATCAGGTTTGACAGAGCGAAAGAGCTTGTCGCCGAGCTCTCCACCAACTCTGCATCAAACTAGACGAACTGCGCATCGTCCAGGGTGCTGGATTGCTTCTCAAGACCTCTCTTGCACTTCGGCCCTCGTAGATTGTTTCGGGGGACTAGATGGAGCCGCTCCCGGCGAGGGAGAAAGAGAAGGGGCAGGGGATGGTTGGTCGGGCAGCGCACTCGCAGCAGGCTCCCGCGGAGCCTCGGTGGTGTCCTCTACCGAGCGAGGGTCTCTGTAGACATGAACGACTATCATGAACGCGATCAGGTCGGCGGCAAGCAGAACTGCGAATGCACTGGTCGACTCAGCAGTTAACACTTTGGCAATCCAAGCTGCCGCGACCGCTATCGCCTGAAGAGCCAAAATCAGTACTACGAAGGGGACGGTGGCGTTACTTTTCATCTGTCCAACCAACCTCGAGCGCTGGGATGCGTGTCTGTATGGTCCCGTTCGCCAAGTCGAGTCTGTAGATCAAGTATATCGTTCCCAGCAGCACGATTCCGAGTCCAGCCATAGAAACCACCATATGCAGCAAGGCCATGTCGGTTATGCCCTGCGTTAGCAACCGGCCTACCGCGGTTATCAAAACTGAGGTGGATAAGGCACCTCCAACGAGGAGACCGGTGAAGATTGCGGCGGTCCAGATCTGTGCCTGCTGCATGCTCACTATAGGAGCGGACGAAATCTGAGCCCGCTGCGAGGCGGCGGTTGGCTGGACTGCCCCAGACAACTTGCGTGTCAGCCTCCAAAACATGATCCTGTAGACCGCCACGAACACGACGGCAACCAGGAGAGCCGTCCCTCCTAGGATTATAGCTGCCGATTCGTCACTGATTGTCTGGCCGGGCGTGACTTTGCCCCAGTATGTCAGCACAGCAACTTCGACTATGAAGATTATGCCCAGTAAGACCCATTTCGGTCTGCTGGCCAGTCTCCTCTCGCCTCCCCTGTCTATGAACGGCAGTACGAAGAGCGCGACGAATACCAGAGTGATGAGCGTGAGAGCTATTGGTTCACCAGTGGAGCCCGCGAATGCCTGTATCTTGAGGATCTGGTACATCCACAGGAAGTACCAGTCGGGCTGAGGGGGGGCGGCCGACAGAACATTTGAAAGAGTATACTCCGGAGGGAGCGTATACGGAAACGCCGCGGCAATGAGAAGAAGTGCCGCTCCGAAAAGCGCGGAGAGTTCAAGAAGATAGACTGTCGCGTCAGGGAAGAAGGGGATCACCTTCTTCTGTTTCTCGGTAAGAGGCACCTCCGGCGCTGCAGCGCCGTGCGACTCGAACATGTACATCTTGCCGAAGAGGAGGAGGAGGAGCACAGCGGGGAGGAGCACTATGTGTATGTCGTACAACCTTACCATTTCGGTCGTGTTGAGACCATTGGTAGCTCCCAGTAGGTCTTTGATCAGTGATTGGAGCATCGGTGGTAAGGGTCCTAGGAGACCCAAGCCGACGTTTGTGGCGTCGACTCCCACTACAGTGTATGGAAGAAGATAGCCGGTGAATCCGAATCCAAGCGTCACCAGACCCATCAGCATGCCTACGACCCACATCAACTCCCGCGGTTTTTTGTGGGAAGAGACGAAATAATTCCTCATCATATGCATCACCGCCAGGAAGATCATCGCGTAAGCTCCGTAGAGATGGACTGTCTCTAGAAACCTGCCATAGATCACGTCGCTGAACACGAAGGCCGTTGACGCGTACGCCGAAGCTGTGCTCGGCACATACCAGATCAGCAATAGTATCCCGGTGACAGCCTGGACGACGAAGGCTACGACCGTCAGTGCCCCTATCCAGTAGAAGGGGTTGATGGAATACTGGGGGACCGGGCGCAGAACCGGGTAGTTCAAACCGAGTCTCGAATCCAGCCACTTGATGAACCTGACCCCAGGTCCGTCGCCCTCGGGGTTCTCGCCGGACATTACGAGGACACCGAGGAAGATGGGGCGGAGGAGGCTGACGACGATGGGAAGAGTGGCGAAGACTCTGCTGCGTCTCTGGGAGAAGAGGGGGATGAAGCGGAGCAGGTTGCGGAACAGCAGGTTACCGGTGTGCCGCCTTGCAGATCGTAGAGCACACACTCCGACCCTGTGTTGTGTCCGTAGATGCTCGGTGGTCCCATGCCAGTCGCATAGATATCGCCTGTGCTGCTATCGACCTCGAGTATCACCCGGGGTAGTGGACGCGGAGCAGGACCTCCGATGACTTTGGCATTCTCCGTTACGGCATATACGCTGCCGTGGCACGGACAGTACATCACCGGCTGCGTTATGTCGAACGAGGTGTTCCAGGATGGTTCAGGTCCTCCCGGATAGAAGAACGCAGGGTTGCACCCGAGGTGCTGGCAGACGTCACTGAAGGCCACGATGTCACCGTCGGGGCCAATCCCGTTTTCAGCCTGGACACCGAGCTTCATTATGAAATTGGGCTCCGTGATGCCTTGGAGCGGGTAGTAGAAGCTCAGATACTGGTTCGTCTTGAGCGTATTTACATTCGCAACCTGGCCCGTAATGACGTCCTTGATCAGGACCTTGGGAAAGGTCGTCACGACTGTGGCGGTGGCAGTCGTGCACTCGCTTGTGCCTGTCTCGGGTGCTACTTGTGCGACTGCTGCAATTCCCCCGACGGCAAGGGCGGCCGACGCTACAACAGCAGCCTTCAGGAAGTTCCGACGCTTCTCATCGACCTTTACCTTCTCATTCTTGGTACCGTCGTCCATTTCCAGCGGACCTGGCCCACTGGCGCCTCCTTTGCACCCAGTAATATCCTTATCATCGAAATCGCATGCGACTGCGCGGACCCAGAAACGCACAACGGGCACCACAGTCATCGCAAGAATGGTCCCAAAAAGTCGCGAGCCAGGCGAAGCGCGGAACCCGCTGGCATGCATTTAAGCCTCCTTGAGGGCCGGCTCGCCATCGACCTTGGAAGTCAAGCTGGGTCTCGTTCAGATGCGCGTATCGCGGAGTGAAGATGAGAACCTGGAAAGCGCGCTCCGCATGACGCGCGAGTGCGCAGAGAA
>JASHPA010000073.1 GCA_030038365.1 Nitrososphaerales archaeon | reverse complement strand
CGTCTCCTCCAGATCTTCGGTTTCCTGTCGATAATCGCGATGGCGATAACCTTCTACTTCGCCGTCACGACCCCTGCAGTCGGACCTTCGACACCGGCCGCCGACGCCTTGTTGGCGACGATATTCGGAACAGGCATCATAATCTATGTGGCCAGGTATTACTACTTCAAGGGCAAGGGCATAGACATCGGCTCGGTCCTGAAGGAAATTCCTCCAGAGTGAGCGCGTCTCCCGTCCTCTGTGCGTCGAAAACGAGAGGAACGAGTCGGACGCGAGCTGTACGCGGTTGTTTTCTCATTCCTGTGAATGCTTAGATAGGATTTCGCAGCAGGGGAATCTGGATACAGGTCATGAAAGCCGCCCTCCTGCACAAGGTAGCAAAGATCGAGACAAACCCCCTCAGGATCGAGGAGATAGAGACTCCCTCCCCTGGTCGGGGACAGATACTGGTGAGAATTCTGGGTTCGGGGGTCTGCAGGTCGAACCTCAACATGGTCGAGGGCGACTGGGTGAACGCCGGTGTACCTCCAAAGTATCCTATCATCCCCGGCCACGAGATTGCAGGCGTCGTGGCCGAGGTGGGCGAGGACGTGCAATCCGTCCGAAAGAACGACAGGGTGGGTATGCAGCCGCTGTGGATGTCGTGCGGTTCCTGCGAATGGTGTCTGACGGGAGGAGAATACTTCTGCTCCAAGCGCGAGATACTCGGCGAGACCGTCGATGGAGGGTTCGCGGATTACATCCTCGGCTACGAAGGACACGTCTATCCCCTGCCCTCCGAACTCGACCCCGTGGTCGCAGCACCTCTCTTCTGCCCGGGCGTCACAGCCTACGGGGCGGTCAAGAAGGCGGGAATTGAGCCCGGGAAGAAGGTCGCGGTGTTCGGAGCCGGAGGAGTGGGGCACCTTGCGATTCAGCTGGCCAAGCTATACGGAGCAGATGTGTACGCGGTCACCCGCAGCAAGGTCCACCTCGAGCTAGCTTCTGAGCTCGGGGCGACACCCGTCGACGGGAACGCGGACCCTGTCGCAGAGCTCGCCAAGCTAGGCAAGATGGACTCGACCATAGTCTTCGCGCCCTCGACAAAGGCGGCGATGCAGGCGGTCAAGTCCACGAAGCCGCGTGGCACCGTCGTGATTGGCGCTCCCGGGGCGATAGAGGAATTTCCTTTCGACGAGGAGAAGAGAATAGTCGGGACGCTGGTGGGCGGCCGGCAAGCCACGAGGGAAGTTATCGCATTGGCGGCGGCAGGGAAGCTCGTGCCCGTCACAGAGAAACACTCGCTCGACGAGGCCAACCAGATGCTGAACGACCTGAAGAACGGGGAGATAAGGGCAAGAGCGGTTCTCGTTCCCTGACCCTGGCCCTTCCGGCGCGCCAGGGTTTTCCATGAGCTCTGAAGGATGATCGGAACAACCGAATCGCATATTACCGGCTGGGATTTCGTGTGTCGGACGTGCGGGGAAGTCTGACAGGGATAGTGGCCCGATGAAGATTGTCGTTTTCGGGGACAGTTTCATAAAGGTCGAGGTCTTCCGCAATGCATTCTCAGAGATCGCAAAAGGGAATGATGTACGCTTCATCTCCGTCGATGAGAAGCAGAGGCTAATCCCCACCACGCCTTCGGAAAAATCTCTCCGCGAGTACCTGGGCGGTACCAAACAACTCATCTCGCAGCTGGGCGACTCTGACGTCCTGGTGGTCCACGGCGCGCCCGTTTCGGATGAGGTTCTGGAGGCCGGGAAGTCGCTGAAGATAGTCTGCTGCGCCCGAGGGGGACCCGTAAACGTCGACGTCGACGCCGCCACGAAGAGAGGCATCCCCGTCGTCGCTGCGCCGGGAAAGAACGCTACTGCGGTCGCGGAACTCACCATCCTCCTGATGGTGATGCTCGCCCGGAACGTGATCCCGGCGTACAAACACGTGCAGAAGACCAGGATAGCCGGGATGGACAACTTCGAGGGGGCGCCGTTCACCGGGAGCGAACTTGAGGGGAAGACCCTTGGCCTGATCGGCTTCGGACGCGTCGGCTCCCGTGTGGCGAAAAGGGCTATCGCGTTCGGGATGAACGTGCTAGTCTATGACCCGTTCTTGGGCGCCGCGCAAGTCGAATCGGAGGGCGTCAAGGTGGCTACGCTCCAGCAGGTCCTGGGGTCTGACTTTGTCTCGCTCCACGCACGCGAATCGAAGGAGAACGACAACCTCGTGGGCGCAAAGCAGTTCGCGATGATGAAGCCGGGCTCTTTCTTCGTCAACACTGCGCGTCCCAGCCTCGTCGACGAGGCCGCGCTGCTGAACGCCCTGAAGACCGGAAGAATCGCGGGTGCAGGTCTCGATGTCGTCAGGTACGATCCTTCCAGACCAGTAAACCCGCTCATCGAACTCGAGAACGCGGTAGTCGTGCCACACATAGCAGGCGCGACCCGCGAGACTACGACCAAGGGAGCCTTCATCGTGGCTACCCAGCTCGAGCGCCACCTGCGCGGCGAGAAGATGGAGACCGTTATTAATCCGCAGACCCTCAAGGGACCCTGATGCCGCAGTACGTGATGGCGGTTGACGCCGGCACGGGAAGCTGCAGGGCTATCATCTTCGACAAGGACGGCAATCAGGTGTCGATAGCACAGCATGAGTGGTCCCACCCGACGCTCCCCGACGTCCCGGGCTCCCAGGTCTTCGACACGAAGCGGAACTGGGCCCTCATCTCCCACTCGATCAGGGAGGCGATGTTTGCAAAGTCCATCAGCCCCGCGCAGATCAGAGCCATCAGTGCCAGCAGCATGAGGGAAGGGATGGTCCTCTACGACAAGGCAGGCCATGAGATATGGGCCTGCCCCAACGTGGATTCGCGAGCTGCAACCGAGGCATCCTGGATGATAGAGCATCGGTTAGCTGAGAAGATATTCTTCAAGGGGGGTGACTGGGTCTCGATAACCGCGCCGCCGCGCCTGCTCTGGATCAAGAGAAACAGCCCAGACACCTTCAAGAAGATAGCTCACCTTGGGATGATCAGCGACTGGATCCTTTACAAGCTCTCGGACAAGTTCGTCACCGACCCGTCGATAGGCTCCAGCTCGGCCATGTTCGACCTCGAGCGACGTGACTGGTCGCCGGAGATAACGGACCTCTGCGGCCTCGGGGCAGGTGTCCTTCCCGAGGTCGTCGAATCGGGGAACGTCATCGGCGAGGTCACCAAGGCTGCTGCCTCCGCCACCGGCCTGCGCGAGGGCACACAGGTCGTTACAGGAGGCGGAGACACGCAGCTGGGTCTCCTCGGCATAGGGGTCACCCGGCCGGACCGGGTCACGGTCGTGGGCGGGAGCTTCTGGCAGACCACCGTCCTGATGGACAGGGCCAGGATAGACCAGAAGATTCGCCTCAGGACGCTGTGCCACGTGGTGCCCGGCCAGTGGATGATGGAGGGGATAGGGTTCTACTGCGGCCTCACCATGAGGTGGTTCAGAGACGCCTTCTGCCAGAGCGAGAAGGAAGAAGCAAGGCGCCACGGAAGCGATGCCTACTCGGTGATGGAGGGCCTTGCCGCTTCGGTCCCCCCCGGCTCCAACGGAGTGATGGGGGTCTTCTCCAACCTTATGAACTCGAAGAGGTGGGTGCACGCGTCGCCCTCGCTCATGCAGTTCGACATCGGCAATCCGGACCGCTCGGGGAAGAAGGAGTGCGTCCGCGCCATAGAGGAGAGCGCTGCCTACGTCGCCCTCGGCCACCTCAAGATAATCGAGTCGATAACCAGGAAGCATCCAAAGGAGGTCATGATGACCGGAGGTGCTTCGAAGGGAAGGCTCTGGCCGCAGATAATCGCTGACGTCCTGGGCGTAGATGTCAGCGTCCCAGTGGTGAAGGAAAGCACGGCGCTCGGATGCGCCATCGCGGCCGGGGTGGGCGCCGGATGGCACGACAACCTGCAGGAGGCGGCGGATAGGCTCGCAAGAACCGAGAAGAGGCTCGAACCTTCGGCCAGGAACCACGTCCTCTACGAACGACTATACGCTAACTGGCTTCAGGTATACGAAAGGGCGCTCGGAATGGTCGACGAGGGTCTGGTCAAGCCGCTCTGGCGAGCGGTAGGCACCTAGGGATACGTATAGCTCGGCTTCAGGGCTATCGCGTGCCCGCTGACCGTCTCGGCGACCATCTTGAGGACCGGGTCCGTGTCCATGTAATAGAACTCGATGTCGTTGAGCGCGCCGCTCATCAGTACCTCTATGCCCTGCCTCTTGAAGTTGGCAAGCGCTTTGCGCACGTCGTCCTGCGGGTTGACCACCGCGACATGGTGAAGCCCCTCTCCCCTCTCCTCAAGGAACTCCCTGTAGATGCTGGGGCCCTCCAGCGGTTGGAGGATCTCAAAGTCTATGGGGTCGCAGTGGACCTCTGCGCCCAGCATGGTGTACTTGACCGGCTTGCCTCTCACCTCGGTCCTGTGTAGCACCGGGGGCTTGTGCTCGTACACGCTCCAAGGGCCCCATCCCATCAACGCGTGGTAGTTCTTCATGGTTGCCTTCAGGTCCTTCACGACGACAGCGACCTGGGTTATCCTCATCCCCGGAGGGACTTTCGGCTTGGGCGCCATGCCGCGAAAATCATGGAGCGATTCTTTAAAGTCTTGCGAGGAACGAGACCTTCAGGCGAGGATAACACATGAAAGATGCCGCCAAACTCGACGGTCAAGCCCACGTCGAGAACGGCCTGACGCGCACCATCTTGACGGGCAGCGTTCTGACGCTTACACTCCTCGGAGCGATGTTCGTCGTCGAGGGGATCAACCTCTCACGCCTCGTCGGCCGGGGAGCCGGAAGCGGGATGCTCCTTTCGACCTATGCCTACCAGGGTTACATCGTCCTTGGCATCGCTGCAGAGGTCGGGGCCCTGATCATCATGGTCATGCAGTATAAGGCCGGCAGGATAGCTCTCGCTATCTCGTCCGTAGTCTTCCTCAACCTGGCTTTCCTCTGGACTTCGCGCGGTCCGGGGGACACGCTGGCAGTGAACCTGCTCATCAGCAACCTTGCGCTGGCGTTCGTGGGTGTCGGCGTCGACACAGGGATGGGCATCGCGGTCTTCGACCTCGTCTTTCTTTCGGCCCTCGCTATCGCATTCGTCTCTGTCTACATGCTCTCGCGAGGCGGAAGGACCAGAGCCTTCCTGAACTCCCTTATCTTGGCCTCTGCCCTGACGCTCATCCTTTCTCTCGAGGTGTACCTCTGGGACAGGGGAGAGCTGAACCTTCACTTCACAAGCCTGAGTCCCCCGTGGTTCACTAACGCAGTCCTGGCGGTCTCGTCCTCGATAGTCCTGCTGGAGTCGCTTTGCGTACGTGCGCTCCTCGGATTAAGGAGACGGAAGGGCTAACCATGCCACCCAAAACATATATCAGCCGTCCGGAAAGTCGCGACCAAGGAGAAAGATAGAGAATGGACTGGGGTCTCAGGAACAGACTCTCCCGGATGATAAAGCCCTCCGACGGGCACTCGGTGATGCTGGCGTGCGATCACGGTTACTTCATGGGACCGACGAGACGGCTGGAAGTCCCCCGGCGGACCTTCGAGCCGCTCGTCCCATACGCGGACGCCCTGGCCGTCACCCGGGGGGTCCTCAGGACGTCGGTCGACCCCACCTGGGAGGTGCCCATACTCTTGAGGGTCTCAGGAGGGACCAGCGTCCTCCACGAGGACCTCAGCGACGAGGGACTGACGGTGGAGATGAAGGATGCGCTCCGTCTCAACGTCTCCGCTGTCGCCATTTCGATATTCGTCGGGACGGCGCACGAGAAGCAGAGCCTGCTGAACCTCGCCAAGCTGGTCGACGATGGTGAGGACAGGGGGATGCCCGTCATGGCGATAACCGCCGTAGGGAAGGAGCTCGAAAAGAGGGACGCTAGGTATCTCGGACTCGCATGCAGGCTCGCCGCCGAGATAGGCGCGCACATGGTCAAGACCTACTATTGTGAGGGATTCTCGAAGGTCGTCGAAGGCTGCCCGGTGCCCCTCGTCGTCGCGGGGGGACCCAAGCTCAACACTGAGGTCGATGCGTTCCAGCTCGCTCACAGCGCGCTCGCCGAGGGGGCGATAGGCGTCGATATGGGCAGGAACATCTGGCAGAACGACCACCCTGTCGCGATGATAAAGGCGATCCGGGCGATCGTCCACGAACACGCCAGCGTAAGGGAAGCTTCCGACCTCTTCGAACAGACCAAAGCAGCATCGATAACCGCCTGAGAGTGTCCCCAAGTTGCGAGCAAAGGTCGCAGTCGTGGGCGGAGGCTCGACCGGTTCCAGCATACTCTATCACTTGGCCAAACGCGGCGTGACCGATTCGGTGCTGATCGAGAAGGGCCCAAGCGTCGCCTCCGGGCAGACGAGCCGCTCGACGGCTCTCGTCAGGACTCACTATACGGTCCCGGTCGTCGCCAAGATGGCGATCCTATGCTATCACGCCTTCAAGAACTTCGGTCAGACGGAGGTTCCCGGGTATTCTGCGGGCTACGTCGAGACCGGTCTGCTCATCGGGGTCTCGTCGCAATACGAGCAGTCGGTCAGACAGAACCTCGATATGCTCCATGGCTTGGGCGCCGTGTCCATGTTCGTGGACAAGAATGAATTGAAGAGGCTCGAGCCGCTCCTCGATACCTCGACCTTCAGCTCGGTGGTCTTCGAGCCCAACATGGGCTATGCGGAGCCGTCGACGACAGCAAGTTCCTACGCTTCGGGAGCGCAGTCGATGGGCGCGAAAGTGCTCCCTGAGACTTCGGTCCTGGGGATTCGCAAGACTCCCGAGGGATACTCCCTCTCGACCAACAACGGGGAGCTTAGGGTCTCCCAGGTAGTGCTTGCGACGGGTGCCTGGTCCGGACCACTCTTCCGAAAGCTCGGGGTAGAACTCCCGATCAAGGTCGTGCGCCATCCCGTGGCAATCTACGACCGTCCGGAGGAGTTCAGGGGCGTAAGGCCCGTCGTCTTCGACTTTCCGCGCTCTGCCTACTACAAACCCGAGGGTCAGAACCTGCTGTTCGTGGGAACTATGGAACAGGAACTGGAGGCGAACAGCCCTCCCGTCGACCCGGACAACTACGAGCAGGGCATCTCCTTCGACGAGACGGAGAAGTTCACGGGCTGGACCGCGACGGTCTATCCTACCATGGGCGAGAAGGGACGGTTCGTGCGGGGCTACAGCGGGGTCTACGATAACACTCCCGACCAGCAGCCGATCATCGACGAGCTCTCGGCCTATGGGTACCCTGGCGTGCACTGCCTCGTCGGTCTGAGCGGCCATGGTTTCAAGCTGTGTCCAGAGTACGGCCGCATAATGGCCGCCCTTGTGGCCGACGGCCGCTTCCACGACTACGACGTCTCGGTCTTCAGCCTCAAACGCTTCGAAACGGGTGAACTCCTGAAGAGCCGGTACGCAATCTCGACGGTAGGCTGAACGTCAGAACAGACGCGTCGATTTGGATTCTTCTTTTTATATCGGATGACCGGGCGAACGACCGTTGAGGACCGCCTTCTTCGACGCCCGGGGCTCTCTCGCTGGCGCGGGGGTCGTGATTGCGCTACTCTCGGTTTCCTTGCTCGTAGCGCTGCCAATGCAGTCGGTCGCCGCCCAGACTTCGCAGACTACGAACTCGGTGGTTCCTACTGTCCTCAGTGGCTTCAGAAGCATGGGACCTCTTGCCGGCTCGACGCCGGTCTTCGTCACGGTCGCCATACCGCTCCAGAACACTCAGGAGCTCGACTATCTGACGCAGCAGATCTCCACGCCGGGTTCGCCGATGTACCGGCACTTCCTCACGCAGTCTGAGGTCCAGGCCTTCCTGCCTGTGTCTGCTTACGAGTCGGCGCTCTCCTACCTGGAAGGGCTGGGGCTCAAGGTTGTCTCTTCGTCGCTCGACTCGATAATCGTCGCCGAGGGAACGGCCTCGCAGGTATCGCAGTCGCTCGGGCTCGAGTACGAGCTCTACGGCAATGGCTCGGCCGTGTACTACACGTCCTCAGGTTCGTCCCCGATATCCGGAGCCTATGTCTACTCCTCCAACGTCACGGCGGTCTTCCTTGACCATCCCCCCGATCTCGTGAGCAGCCAGGACACTGCCGCGCTCGATTCAGCGGACTCCTCACAGACGAACCAGACAGAGCCGCTCAGCAGTATCCCGCTCACCGACCTCCAGTCCGTCTACAACGCCACGTCGCTCTACAAGACCGGCGACAACGGAGCTGGTTACACGGTGGGCATCCTCGATTTTTACGGAGACCCGTACATCTCACAGCAGCTCCAGTACTTCGACAGCGTCTTCGGTCTCCCTGCTTCGCCTTTCACGATCACCCCGATCGGTCCCTATAACCCAAGCCTGGGCGTCTACGAGGGATGGGACGCCGAGATCAGCCTGGATGTGGAGTCGGTCCACTCCATGGCTCCCCAGGCCAGCATCGATCTCTACATCGCCAACGGAGCGCTCCCCCTTGCGTCCGCGATAGCGGCGATAGACCAGAACGACAACGTCAACGACGTGACGCAGAGCTTCGGCTATCCCGAGTCGGTGCTCTCGGAGTTCGGGGCGACGGGCCTCGAGGTGAACGTGATCCTGGCCGACCAGTACTATATGCTGGGGTCGGACGAAGGGATAACCTTCATCGGTTCGACTGCTGACAACGGCGGGAGCGGATTCAGTGGCGGCCCGGAGGGTACTCCTTCCTACCCAGCCACTTCTCCCTACGTCGTGGCCGTAGGCGGGACGACGACCTACCTGACCTACAACGGGAACGACGTCGCCTCGTACGAGCAGACCGCATGGTCCTCGTACGGGTTCGTCCCCTACGAGCAGAACTACGGAGGGAGCACCGGCGGAGTGAGCATCCTCGAACCGCTACCTTGGTATCAGTCGAGCTTGTCGGTTCCGTCGACGTTCGCCTCAGGCAGACTCACGCCGGACATCTCCCTGAACGCGGCGCTCTCTCCCGGCGTCGACGTCATCCTGCCCGGGAACAGCACTGGCGTCTACGGAGGGACGAGCGAGTCGAACCAGCTGTTCGGAGGGCTTCTCACACTGCTGATGAGCGCCTCGAAGTCCAGCCTCGGGTTGCTGAACCCCACCCTCTATGCCATGGGGAACAGCTCCTCGACATACTCTAAGGTCTACGACCCCATCACTTTCGGTTACACCATACCGTGGACCGCGTCCAGCGGATACAACCTGGCAACAGGCCTGGGGGCGCCCAACGTCGGCGAGATGGCTCGATATATCAGCTCAGCCACCTCTACCAGTCTCGGTGTTAACGTCACGGCCATAGTCGGCGGATCGGCGCCCACGGACCTGATGCCTGGCCAGGTCGTGACGGTCGCCGCGCTCGTGACGCAGGGAAAGACCAGTGTCACAACCGGCAAGTTCACGGCCCAGCTGGAAACGCTCTCCGGCAACATCGCGTCCGCCCCGCTGTCCTACTCCGCATCGAACCATGTCTGGACCGGAGAGATCACGGTCCCCGACGACGCAGCCGGGATGACCTACGTCACCGTCAGCGGGACATCCGGTTCCGACTCGGGCACCGGTTTCTTCGAGACTTTCTCCGGCTACGTGGCGAGCTACCTGTCTCCCACGCTCGAGGATCCCTACTCTGCCGCATTTGGAATACCCCTCGACGTCAACATCACGACGCTGGACGGCACGCCCGTGACGGCGGGGTCCTTCACGTTCTCTGCCTCCACCTACTCTATCCAGTCGAACACCTACACGCAGGTAGGCAGCGTGACGGTCGCCTATGGGTCGACCAGCTTCGGGAACGTGTGGCACGGGAGCATGTCCGGCAACTATCCCGACGACCCTCTGCTCATCTCGGGCGAAGGATCGGTGTATGGGCTCGTCCCGATCATAAACGGGGTGATGCTGCAGGAGTCGTTCGTCGAGACCACGGTCCTGGCGCAGCCTGGCGTAGTAGCTCCCGGCCAGAGCGTCTTCATCATCGCCACGCTGGTAGCACCTCTCAACACGCCGGCCGTCACCTCCGCCGAGACCGACCTGCCTGTGACCGACAACGTAGAGGTCGGGTCTAACGTCACCGCCTCTCTTGTGAGTCAGTCCGGGAAGGTCGAGACGACCACGACGCTCTATCTTAACTCGTACCTTACCTCGGAGCAGGGCATCCAGGGAGAGCTCACCGTTCCCTCCGGTCTGCAACCTGGTCTCTACGACGTCATCCTCAACTCGAGCTACGACTCCATCGACCTGGGGACGTGGATCAATGGCTCATACTTCGCACAGGTGTATGTGGCTCCCGCCGTCAGCACGGTCCAGACGACCATCACACCCTCGACGGCCTATCAGGGCCAGACCGTCACGGTCAATGCCAAGATCGACTACGCGAACGGCAGCGCCGTCAAGTATGGGGTATACTCGGCGACAGTCTATCCCACGGACCTGCAGGACGCCTACAACTACTTCTCCGAGTATGTCACCGTCCCGCTCTTCTACCAGGCCTCCACCGGTCTGTGGACCACGACCGTTACGCTTCCCTCTGCGTACAACGCAGGAGGGACGGTGCAGGTCGATCAGGGCGCCCTCTATCTCAGCGGGCCGTACGACGTGTTCGTGACGGGCATCTCCGCTGACGGGGTACCCTCCAACACCAGTATCTCGGTGCAGCAGCAGTTGCAGATAGAGCCGTATCTCTACGTAAGCGGCCAGACGGTCTCTTCCCTGCCTCAGTATTCGCAGGTCGCCCTCTCAGGCGACACCATAGGGCCGGCCCTCGAAACCGCCCAACCCGCGATCTCCGCCGCCATGACCGGCGACCTCTTCCTGGGCTCAGATACCATACAGGGAGAGTCACTCACGATATCCCAGTCCCAGATCCAGGGTACGCTCACCCTGGAGAACTGCGACGTCACCCTCGTCGGGGTCACCGGAGGCACCGTGGTCGCTCAAGACAGCACCGTGGTGCTGGAGCAATCGAGCCTGAGCTCGCTCCAGCTCACAAATTCGCATGTCTCGATGAACGCGTCCGTGGTCGACCAGATATCTCCGTCTCTCCCCACCGTGACGATCCAGTCACCGGGTCCGAACTCCATCTACAACGGGACCTCAGCAAGGTTCACCGTCGCGGGTGATGAGATTTCTTCCGTCTCCGTCTACCTCGACGGTGTGCTCCTCAAGACCCTGTCGCCCGCTTCTTCCTACAACGTCTCACTGACGGCATCGTCGATGACCGTCGGCGTGCACACACTCGAGGTGGTCGCCATCCAGCAGGATGGGCTGTCCAGCTCGAGCTCGGTCGCCTTCAGCACCGATGCACCCCTTGTCGCTCAGAACAACTCGATAAGCACCCTAGACACTGCCGTTTCATCGCAGAGCGGCAGGATCAGCTCGCTCGACTCACAGCTGAACACGGCAGACGACCTCATCTACGTGCTGGCGGTGCTCGCTGTCGTGGCGCTTCTGGTAGCGATCGTCGCGGTCGCGAGGACGCCCAAATCCTCAGCTCAGCCTCAAACCAGCCCTCCTGATGGCCCCGCGCCCGCTCCGGAGCCCTTCTCTCCTCCTCCGCAACAGAATGCCCCTCCTCCGCAACAGAATGCCCCTCCTCCGGAACCAGCCCCCGGACAGGCTCCCAGTCCACCACCGGAACCCGAGTCTCTCTAGCGGTCTAAGTACTCTGCAGTCCAGCCAGCTTAGCGCTCATGTCCCACAACTTCGCGGCCTCACCCTCATCCATGGACTCCTTCGACGGACGGACCGCCTTCCTCTTAGTGAAGTATTCCCCAGTCACATTCGCCACCTCTGGTGAGGAAGCGAGATAGACCACGGTGTCGGCACCCTTCTCCGGCCTGAGCATGAACGCGCTCCCCAACCTGACGCCGACGCTCAGCGCCCCGGCCGAGTGGCGCGCCCAGTTCGTCGCGATGACCCCGGGGTGCACACAGTTGACAGTGACTCCCGTACCCTTCAGTTTCTCCGCCAGCTCACGCGTGAAGAGCACCTGGGCCAGCTTCGACTGTGAGTAGGACTTCATCGCCCCGTAGCCCCTCTCCTCCTGAAGGTCGTCGAAGTCCATGTGCCCGCCGGTGTGAGCATCGGACGTCACGTTGATTATCCTGGAGGGCGCGTCCGCCTTGAGGGTAGCGAGGAGAAGGTGGGTCAGAAGGAAGTGTGAGAGATAGTTCACCTCGAACGTTGTCTCGAGGCCATCCTGTGTCACCGTCCGCTTTGCTAGTATCAGACCGGCGTTGTTCACCAACACGTGCAGGGGCCGGTCCGCCGCGATAAAGTCGTCCGCCATCTTCCTCACGGACGCGAGGGATGCAAGGTCGGCGATCACTACGGAAAGGTCTTCCTTCCTGGCACCCGACGCCTGGAGCACCTCGGCCCGAGCCTGCTCCGCCTTCCCAGGGTCGCGGCAGACCATGACGACCTTTGCCCCCATCTTCGCCAGACCGAGCGTGGCCGCCTTACCGATGCCGGAGTTCGCCCCCGTGATCATGCAGGTCTTCCCGACTATCCACGGGGGGCTTTGTGCCGCCATATCCGAGACAAGAAAACCGGACGCGGGGAACGATATAAGCTCCGTCATCTCCTCAAAATCCGAGAGTTTATGATGACTGCAAAGGGACCGGCACCACCAGCCGGCTGCCGCATGTCTTCAGAAGACCAGCCCGGGGCTTCCGCCGCCTATATCGCTGCTCCTCATTCTCTTGGGCCCGGTCATCGCTTCTACCGAAGCGGCGACCTCGCCGGACCGTCACTGCTTCTTGCACAGGAACTGAAACCTTGACAGTCTCTGTTCTTTCGCCAGTGCGTGAACCGTCGAGAGGAACCTCTGGAGACCATCGAAGTTTGCCTCGCCTTCCATTCCGACGAGTTCTTGTCTATGACGCGACCGGGCGTCTCGCCACCGTTCCGAGACACGCGACATGTTGGGTGTGCTGTCCTCGCGGGATAGAAGCTCGAGACCTGCGGTGTTTATCAGTTTCTCATTCTCCCCGGGTGGTGCGAACACGTAGTATCCTATCGAACTTCTTACTGTCAGCTCCGAATACGAAACCAGGCCTGTTACGACCGTCGGGTCCGTAAAGAGCAAGCGACCTCCAGTCCTGAGCACCCTCGTCCACTCCCTGAGCGCGGCAGGACGGTCTTGAAGGTGGATGATCGCGTCGATGCAGATGACGCTGTCGAAGGCCTCATCCTCGAAAGGGAGTCTCGAACTCGCGTCTGCCTCCAAGAAGGTTGCCCGAGAGGCAAGGCCGCGTTCCTCAGACAACTTCCTGGCTGCGGCGATTCCGTTTCTGTTGATGTCCATCCCGGTAACGCGGCAACCGATGGTCTGAGCCATGAAAAGCGTCGGATTCCCAGATCCGCAGGCGACGTCGAGGACGTGCGACCTCTCTGTCAGCTTCAACAGCGTGAAGAATCTCTCGTATTCGTCCCTAGTCGTCCAGCCGCTCTGGCCGAGGTCGTCGCCGTAGGTCTCCTCCCGGACGCGCTTCAACGCCGATTCCTCGAGCTTGCCGTATGCATTATCGTACAGATTGACTCCGCCTTTCTCCTTTGATTCCGTCATGATCTAGGCCTCTCAGCTGCAGAGGGAGGGATGATTTTGACGAAAAACCTTGCGTTTTTGATGGATGAACTCGAACGATTCACGCTAAATATCCACAGCGGCTCGTTCCTAACAGACACAGTCTGCTGCAGTGAGGTGTGCCTGATGTGCGGGGGGTGGGATTTGAACCCACGAACCCCTAGGGGACGGGATTTCTAAGAGCGTTCGGTCCGTTCGCGGACTTAAGTCCCGCGGTGTTAGCCAGGCTTACCTACCCCCGCAAGCCGTCCACGAAACCAGCGTTTAATTAAGAATTGAGAGCTACGACAACCTCTTCAGCACGGAACTGAGAGGCAGCGTGTTGAAGACGTGCTTCTTCTCGAGCCAAGCGCGTCTCGCGACCATCGTCCCATACTCCACGCCCTGGAGCTCGCCGGTACCGTGCGCATCCGAATCGATGGTGAGCATCACGCCTGCCTCCATCGCCCTGCGCGCCCAGTAGTCGTCTAGGTCCATCCTCATAGGTGAGCCATCAATCTCCAGCATCTTCCCATTGTCCTTCGCCGCGGCTATCACCTTCGGCAGGTCGATGGGGTTGGGTTCCCTCTTGCCTATGAGCCTGTTCGTCGGGTGGAAGAGTATGTCCACCGACGGGTGCGAGATGGCCATTATCGCCCGCTCCGTGAGCTTCTCTGGCGTGTGCCTGAACGCCTGGTGTATCGACGCTCCCACGACGTCGAAGTTCTCGAAGAACGACTTTGGGTAGTCCAGCGTCCCGTCCGACCGCACCTCGGCCTCGACGCTCTTGAGTATCCGGAAAGGTTTCATCCTCTCGTTAAGCTCGTCGATCGCCTTCCACTGCCTCCTGAACCTCTCCTCCGAGAGGCCGTTTGCCACGCCGACCGAGAAGGAGTGGTCCGTGAACGCGATGTACTCGTAACCTCTCTGCTTCGCCGCTTCAGCCATCTTCTCAAGCTCGTCCGCTCCGTCGCTCCAGGTGCTGTGCATCTGGAGGTCCCCCCTGAGGTCCTCGGGTCTGACGAGGTCGGGAAGCCTGCCCTCCCTTGCTGCCTCGATCTCACCCCTCGCCTCCCTCAGCTCCGGCTCGATGTAGCTCAACCCGAGCTTAGCGTAGATTTCCTTTTCCGTCTTCCCCGCCACCCTCTTCCCTGTCTTCGATTCATCCAGTCCGTACTCGTTCAGCTTCCATCCTTTCTCTATCGACATGGTCCTCAGGGCAATGTTGTGCTCCTTCGAGCCCGTGAAGTAGAGCAGCGCGGCACCATAGTCTTCCTTCTTGATGATCCTGGTGTCGACCTGCACCCCATTCTTCAGCATGACGCTCGTCTTCGTGGTACCGCTCTCGATGACGCGGTCTGTCCCGGGGTAGTCTGCCAGCAGCTTGCTCGCTTTCGGATTGGAAGTGAGCAGGTCAATGTCGCCGACGGTCTCCTTCCTCCTCCGCAGGCTTCCTGCAGATTCGACGACGACGCCCTTCGACCCGAAGTATGCGACGAGGTCCTGCGAGAGGTACAGCGCCTCGGCGAGCAGCATCCTAGTCTGTCCTGGCTTCATCTTCTCGACAGACTCCAAGAGCCTCTTCGACATCACCTCTCCGACCGCTCCAGTAAGCTTCCCGGTGGTGAGCCCCTCTCTGAGTTGCTCGACGCTCTTGACCCCGTAGTCCTTGGAGAGCTTGTAAGCGGTCCTCGGTCCGATGCCTTGAACCTGCATGAGTTCGACCGCGCCTTCGGGTACCTTCTTCTCGAGCTTCTCCAGAAACTCCAGCTTCCCGGTCCTGAGATACTCGTCTATCTTCTTCGCAATCCCCTCCCCGACGTACTGTATCTGGTCGAGCTGCCCGCGCTTCCAGACGTCCTCGACGTCCTCTCCCAGGTTCTTGATGCTGGTCGAGGCCCTGCGATACGCTATCGCCTTGAACCTGTCCTCCCCTGCGGCCTCGGACAGCAGTGAGAGCCTCTCCAATAGGTCGGCGACGTCGTGATTCCTCATCTACTTCCACCAGCCGAACTCCTTCGGCAACGAGCCTGTAATCACCTCCGCGCCCCGGCTTGTAATCGCCACATCGTCCTCTATCCTCACGCCGTATCTGCCCTCGACGTAAACGCCCGGTTCCACCGTGAAGACCATCCCCGGCTTCAGCTTCTCGCGCCCGCGCGGACGCACGTTGGGTTCCTCATGAATCTCGAGCCCGAGGCCGTGCCCCGTCCTGTGGAAGAACTGTTCGCCCCTTCCTTTGGCCTCAAGCTTCTCCCTGGTCGCCGAATCGACCTCGCCAGTCGTCGCCCCTGCCCTCACGGCTTGCAACCCGGCTAGCTGGGCCTCGAGGACGTCTGCGTACGCACTCTCCACGTCGGCGTTCCTCCCAAGCACGAACGTCCGGGTGATGTCCGCGTTGTAGCCGCCTATGGTGCAACCGGAATCGATCAGGTATCCCTCCCCGGTCTTGAGCTTCGTGGACGATGGAGCCCAGTGGGGGTCCGCTGCGTTCTTGCCCGCCTGCACGTCGCAAAAATCGACCGTCTCTCCCCCGAGCGCGAATATCTCTTCCCTCAGGAGCTTGGCGACCTCCATCTCGGTGAGACCCGCCTTGGCGATCTCAGGCACTTTGCGGTATGCCGCCGCCAAGATCTTCGCCGCCTCCTTCAGCATCGAGAGCTCGACCTCGTCCTTTATCTCCCGTATCGACTGCAGAACAGGGTCGGCCGGCTCGAGTATCAGCTTCCTGTCCTGTATCTGGGTAAGATAGCCGAAAGGGACCGTGCCCTCGCATCCCCACCTGCCGTCCAGCCTCATAGACCTGCGCAACGAGCGGAACGCACCCTTCGGCCCCTCGGCGTCCGACCAGTCGTGTATCTCGATCTCCACCGGCGCCCTCGTGTACGGTCCTGCCTCGAGATTCGGAGCGACCAGGTGCGCGCGACCATCGCTGGGAACGAACATCAAGAATGGCCTTTCGAGCATCTTGGACCTGACGCCGGTGTAGTACAGCATGTTCGAGCCGGGCGCCATGACCACCCCCTCCAGACCGCCAGCGACCAGCCGTCCTCGCAGCTTCTTCATCCTCTTGCCAAATGCCGAGCTCGGAACCAACGCTCTCTCCGTCGTTCCATGAGTCGCATGCGGCTATTAATCCGTCGCTGAACCATCCGGACTCTCTTCCGAACCCACTCCAACCGTTTAATAACTAGCGACGGCGCAGACTTCCGAAGTACAATGGTGCTTGACGCGCTCGAGTTAGGCGTTGTCGCCGTAATGGGGATAGCCGTCTTCATCTGGGGGCCTGAGAAGATTCCGGAGATCGCGAAGACGCTGACGTCGATAAAGAAGGAGGTCGATGGTTACACCAAGCAGCTACAGGGACTGACCAAGGAGCTTCAGACCTCCATGAACACCGGCAACTTCGACAACCTCAGCAATGTCCTCACGGGCGCCGCTGCCGCCCCTGTCGCTACCCCGACGCCTCAGGCTCCGCCCGGTTCGTTAGCCGCAGCTGCTGGTGTGACCGCAGCACCGCCTCTGAGGCCGGACGCCCCTCCTCCCGTGAAGACCGGGGACGAGCTTCTGCTCGAGATGGCGAAGCAGCTCAGGATAAAGACCGCCGGCAAGACGAGAGACGAGATCCAGAACGAGATCCTCATGAAGGCCTCGCATCCGGTCGAGGCACAAACCGCCCAGGTCACACCCGAGAGCACCTCCGACACCCTTGCGCCACCTGCGAGTCCGCCTGCAGCGGCCTGATAGTCTAATCTGCTAGGTGCGGATGCTCAAGTTGTATAGACTCCGCGCCCAAAATATCGTCTGACCGCTATCATGCTACAAGGTAAATCAAGATGAGTACCTACACAACCGGCCAGACATGGGGAGCCCTGAGGAAGGCATGGAAGGCATACAAGATCGCCAAGGTTCAGAACGACGCCGCCCGAATGAAGGAATACTCTGAGCGCATCCGCACGCTCCAGACCCAGCTCGGCGTTCCACAGACTACCTTCCAGGCATAATCAAGGCACCTACGAAAGGAGAAGCACCCCTTCTCCTCCTTTTTTGTTATACCAGTTTACAGGTTCTTCTGCAGGCTCGCCAGTACCTGCCTTACCCAGTCCTCACGGAGCTTCAGCAGTCTCGAGATACCCTCGACGGTCGCGTCTCGCTCCGCTATCAGCTGGTAGAGCGCCTTCTTCTCGTCCCATGTCATGGGCATCCCGCTTATCGCCCTGGCTACCTCCTTCATCGCCATGTGCCTCAGGTGAAGCAGTACGGAGCGCTCGTCCTCGATGTTGCTGAGCCTCTTGTCTATCTCGGATATGAGCGAACCCAGGGGACGCATCTTCCCGCTCTCCTCCGGGCGCTGGACGATCTCGCTCAGGCTCCTGAAGACGTCGTTCGCGTCTCCGCTCGGGTCCGCACCGGGCGCGTCGAAAGAATAGACCCTCGCCCTGAAGAGGTTCGGGGCAAAGTCGATGCTCAGAGACACGCTCTTGTTCAGAAGATACTCCCTCCTCCTCGGCCCGTGCGGGCTCTCCTCCATCAACGACGACACCAGTCCGCTCCCCTCCATGGCGTCGAGATGCTTGGCGACGAGCTGCTGGCTGAACCCCAGCTCCTTCGACATCTGCAACTGGTAGCTGGGCGCCTTGCTCAGCTTCCTGAGAATCTTGCGACGGACCGGATTCTCCACAGCAAGGAGTATGGAATCAAGACCATCGTCCTCGCTAGACATCGCCGGACCTCCCGCCTGGATTACAGTGGACGCTCATCCACTGTGATTTTTGTTCTCTCACGATATAAATGCTTATCGTGGGTTTGCCACCCCGCGTCCCGAACGAAATTCCTGCCAAAGCTGATATAGAGAGCCGTCGGCCTGATGCCGAGATGACCTCGAAGGTCTCAAGCGGCATCTCCGGTCTCGACTCGATCCTGAAGGGCGGCCTTCCCGAGGGACGCGTGGTCCTCGTCCTCGGCGAGCCAGGCGCCGGGAAGACCATCCTCAGCTCCCAGTTCCTATACCACGGAGCCACCGCCGCCAAGGAGAACACCCTCTTCGTGGGCATGAACGAGCCCAAGTCGAGGTTCATGGCGGAGATGGGCGAGTTCGGGATGGACTTTGCCAAGCTGGAGTCGGACGGCGTCTTCTCCTACGTCGATGCCACCGAGATCAGGCGCATACCCGAGCAGGCCCGCGTCGGCAGGATCCCCGTCGGCGGCAAAGAGCTCGGTCTGGTCAATCTCATAGACATGATACAGGAGGCCGTCGAGAAGAAAAAGCCCAGACGAA
>JASHPA010000006.1 GCA_030038365.1 Nitrososphaerales archaeon | reverse complement strand
GGAAGATTATGAGCCAGGGGGCCGTGAAGAGGTACTGTATCCCCTGGTTCGCCAGGTTCCCGAGTTCGGGCGCGTCGGGGTTCGGAGTGATCCCGAGGAACGTCAGTGCGGTGATGGTCAGTATCACGCTCCCCACGTCGAGGGTCGCCTGCACAAATATCGGGTAGATCGAGTTCGGGATCAGGTGCCGGAACAGGACCCGTATCCTTCCGGCGCCCACGGCCCGCAGGGCCTCCACGTACGGCTTCTCCTTTTCCCCGAGCACCTGCGAACGTATCAGCCTGACGTAGGTAGGCCACCAGGTGATGAGTATCGCCTCGGTCAGGAGAGTGAACGAGTGGTACTCGATGGGGGTAGCCGCGATTATTACGATAGCGAGCAAGATGGCCGGCAGAGAGAGGAAGACATCCGTAACCCTGAGTATGACCTCGTCGATGATCCCTCCGGCGTATCCGGCCACGGCACCCAGGACGACGCCTATGGCTACAGCTGAGACGACGACCTCGAGTGCTATCCTCACGTCGAGGGGGACCGCGAGCACGATGACGTCGAGGACGTTCCTCCCGAAGGCGTCCGTGCCCAGCGCGTAGACGGGACCGCTGCAGTCCTTGATGTTCTGTATGTGCCAGTTGATGAGGGGGTTGTTCCAGCAGAAGTTCAGGTACAGGTTGTTCTCGATTACCTTTCCCTTGGCAGGGTTCACGAGGTAATCCGCGAACGCCGCGACGAAGAGCGTGGCCGCGGATATGACGATCCCCGCCACGATGAGGGGGTTGCGTCTCAGGAGGTGGAGGGCGAACCTGACGTCCGCGAGACGGCCGCGCCGGTCCGTGGGGCCGCTCTGGGTCGTGGGCTCGCTCATCTGGTCACCTAGTAGCGGATCCTCGGGTCCAGCTTCGCGTACAGTATGTCGACCACGAGGTTCGTAACTACGATGATCAGTGCCGTGACGAACGTGTAGAGCTCCAGGAAGTTTATGTCGAAATTGGTCGCGGCGAGCAGGGAAGCGCTCCCGACACCCGGCCAGCCGAAGACGTCCTCGATCACTATGGCGCCTCCGAATAGGAAGGCGACTATCAGTCCGGCGATCGTCACCGCGGGGAGCAGGGCGTTCCGGAGAGCGTGGCGGTAGACCACTATCCTGCCGGCCAGACCCTTGGACCTGGCGAGGAGGATGTAGTCCTGCTTCAGGACGTCGACCATGCTCGACCTGACGATCCTCGTGAGCGCCCCTATCGTGGTTATCGCGAGGGTCAGGGCGGGGAGGGCGAGGGCTACGAGGGCATCCCAGGTGTAGGCAGCGTTGCCGGAGAGGATACCGTCAAAGACGGGAGCACCCGTGTAGTGGACCACGGTCCCGGGGTTCGCGATGCAAAGGGCACAGAGCGTCGCGAGGTCCTGGTCGGCCTGAAAGAGGCCGAGGCCGTTGACCCGTATATAGAGGACGAGGGCTATCTGGAGTATAGCCCCGAACCAGTACTGCGGGACGGAGTATCCGCCCAGCGAGACGAGGCGCGAGATGTGGTCCGGCAGCTTGTTGTTGTGCGTTGCGGAGATTATCCCCAGCGGGATGCCTATCAGGATCGTGAGGGCTCCACCGGATATCGCGAGCTCGGCCGTCAGCGGGAACCTCGAGAAGAAGACGGACCACGTGGTCTCCGTGCCCGGCGATATGCCGGGAAGGAGGGTGTAGCCCCAGTTGCCGGAGAGGATGGTGCGCAGCCACGAGATGTACTGGTCCCAGAGAGGGACGATGCACCCGGCCTGGTAGTTCGAGAAGGCGGTGTAAGAGGGACAGGAAGAGGTCGCGACCCCTATGCTCTGCGCTATCTGCAGTTTCTCGCCCGCCGTCATCTTGGGCGTGATGTAAGGGGCGAGTGAGTCGCCCGGCGGGGGCAGGCCTCGGGTGAGATAGAAGACCAGGAAGCTCAGGAGGAGGAGCACAAGCCCCATCAGTGCGAGTCGTCTGATTGCGAACTCATAGAGCTTCAAGGGAGCGCTCCCAAGGTCCTGCTCATTGGATTAATGGGGCTCCATAAAAAATTCGCGGGCCCTCTACCTGCTAGTAGAGGGTTGCGAAGTATTCAGGACCTACACCGCCGCCAGCAGCTGTACTGAGTCCTGGGTTGAAGTAGAACCCTTGGACGTTCGACGTCATGGTGACGTAGTTGACCGTGTAGACGGTCCAGAGGTACATCACTTCCTTGTTGGCTAGCACACTCATTTGGTCGGCAGCAGCCACTAGGCCGGCGGTGTTACCCGTCGCGCTATCGTTCTGCGCCTGCTGGTAGAGTGTCTCCATCGCTGGGAGGTTCCATCCGTCGGGTCCGGTGTATGCGCCGTTCGGTGCGTACATCGGTCCCAGGAAGTCAAGTACCCAGGGGTAGTCATCTATCCAGCCGAGTGCATACATGTAGTAGTGGGTTGGGGATGCGAAGGCGTTCGCCAGCTCAGTCCCCGAGGGGACCGGGACGACACTGACCGTGAGACCCATGTTGTAAGTCGAGCTCACGTTGTTGATGGTGGTAGCGATTGCGTTGAAGATCTGTTCGTCTACGACGTCACCCGAGCCGACGATAAGGGGGATGCTCTGAGCGATCGGGTTGCTGCACTGGCCGTTGGAGCCGAGCGTCGTGCAACCGAACGAGTTGTCGAAGAAGCCCGACGGTGCCGCCGTCCCGTTCTCGAACTTGAACGACGTTATCGGGTTCTCCATTGCCGAGAGAAGAAGGTTCTGCACCTCGTCAGGGTTGTAGCTATACGTCGGAGTGATGGTGTCATTATAGGCTCCTGAAGGAGGCAGTCCGGGCGGGACCACGTTGATGGCCACCTGGCCCACGTTGTTGTTGACGGCCTCGTTCTCGAGGGTCATGTTGACGGCGTCCGCGAACGCTTCCCTGAACCTGATGTCGGCGAAGGGCTGGAACTTGTAGTAGCTGCCCGTTAGCGCGTTCGTGACGTTTGTCCCGAACGGGTCGAACAGGGTGCTGTATATCGGGTATGTGCCGTAGAGGGAGATCCCGGGGATGGTGGAGACGAGCTGGTTGTCGTTTATCCAGTCGGTCCTGTCAGCGATGTCGTAGAGGTTGGTCGACGGAAGGTCGATCGCCATGGCCTGCCCTGACTTGGCAGCGTTCTCGATGTCGATCTCTCGGGTGGTGGTGTCAGCCACGTACTTGAAGATGACAGTCTTGATCTGCGGGTCGATCTTGGTTGTCAGCGGGCCACCCCAGTACGTCGGGTTGGCCTGGAGGGTGATCACGTTGGTCGTCGCGTCGTTGCTCTGTATCGTGTACGGGCCTGTGCCCGCCATCGAGCCATTCGCTGAGAGGTCGAAGTAGGTCGTTCCACAGCCGTCCGGGGTCGACCCGGTGTTGCACGTGGAGCTGATGTCGTCGAGGTACTGGTCGATCTCCTGGGTGGAGTTGCCGCTGAGTGTCGGGTACGGGAGGGTGTATCCGGCCGACTTGAACGTGCTGATGTCCTGGGTCATGGTGTAGCCGGGCGCCAGCATCACCGCCCACTCGCCTGCCAGGAGCTCGGGGACCGCGGACGTCGGATGCATCACGTTCAGGGTGAACGTGTACTGTCCCGTTATCTGGACGAAGTTCTCGTCCAGGACGTCCTGCACGTAGTTAGAACCGTATGTCTGTGAACCCGTGAGTGTGGTGCTGAGGCTCGTGTTGAGCAGTTGCTGGAGCAGCCAGGAGGCCTGCGTGCCGTGCGCCACCGGGGTGCTGCCGTCTTCCACTAGGAGTCTGTTAAGGCTGAAGTAGACCGCGGTCGAGTTGAACTGCTCGCCGTCGGCGAAGGTTATGCCCTGTCTCAGGGTGAAGTAGTACTGCTCAAGGTTGCTCGACACCGTGTAGTTAGCTGCAAGCCACGGGATGATGCAGGTCGAGCAACTGCCGTTGTACCAGAGCAGGGGCTCGTAGACGTTCTGCAGGATGTTGTAATCGTACGAGAAGTACGACACCCCAGGGTCCAGATACTCGGGTGTCTCTCCCGCCTCGTAGGTCAGCGTGCTGGGTACAGCGCTGCTGGTCGAGGAGGAGGAAGAGCCGGTCGTCGAGCTCGTGGACGTGCTCGAGGTGCTCGAGGTACTTGTGGTGGTCTTGCTTGACGTGGAATAGAAGTAAATCCCCGCCGCCACGGCGAGAATCAGGATGACAATGACGATTGCTGCTGCGGTGGTAGAAATTGCGCTTCTACCGCGTCTTTCCATTTTCGGCGTTCGTAGCCACACTACTTATTTAAACGTGACAAACCACGAGGAATTCTTCGGATAATACATGAAACATCTCATTTTACGCCGAGTTCCTCGTATGCCTTCTTCGCCTCCGAGACGGACGTCTCGTCTTCCAGGGTCGCCACGTCTCCCAGGGGCTTTCCTTCTGCAACGGCCCTGAGGAGCCTCCGCATGATCTTGCCGCTCCTGGTCTTCGGGAGCTTGTTGACGAAGAAGACCTGAGCAGGTTCCGCAATGGGGCTGAAGCTTTCCCTGACCCATTTCCTCACCTCCTTCCGCAGGTTCTCGTCAGGCTCGTGGCCCTGCCTGAGCACCACGAAGGCTATCGGCACCTCCCCCTTTATCGCGTCGGGTATCGCCACGACGGCGGCCTCCGAGGCGGCGCGATGTGAGACGATCGCCGATTCTATCTCGTAGGTCCCGAGCCTGTGCCCGGCGACCTTGAGGACCTCGTCGGCCCTCCCCGCTACCCAGATGTAGCCGTCCATGTCCTTGACGGCATAGTCGCCGCAGAAGAAGTAGTCCTTCCCGGGGAAGCGCGAATAGTACTGCTTCTCGAATCGTTCCGGGTCCCCGTACATCCCCGTTGGGGGTCCAGGCATGCCGGGCCAGGGTGTCTCTATGACGAGGAAGCCCTTCTTGCCTGGAGCTACAGACGCGCCGTTCTCATCCACGATGTCGGCTTTGACCCCTGGTATGGGCAGGCCGTTGGAGCCGGGCTTCATAGGGATGAGCTGCAGGCCGGGCAAGGAGGAGACCATGACGCCTCCGGTCTCGGTCATCCACCAGGTCGAACCGACGGGGCAGCTTGAGTTCCCGACCAGCGTGAAGAGCCACCTCCAGGCCGACGGATTGATCGGCTCCCCGACGCTCTGGATGACTCTCAGGGAGGAGAGGTCGTGCTTCCGCACGGGCTCCTCGCCGAATTTCATCTGGGCGCGCGTCGCGGTGGGGGTCGTGTAGAATATCGAGACGCCGTAGCGTTCGACTATGGCCCACCAGCGGTCGGGCTGCGGGAAGTCCAGGGCTCCCTCGAAGATGACGACGGTCGCGCCTTCGATGAGCGGGCCGAACGCGACATAGCTGTGGCCGGTGACCCAGCCTATGTCGGCCGGGCACCAGTAGACGTCGTCATCGCGGATGTCGAAGACCCACTTCATGGTGGCGTGGAGGAGCGTCGCGTAGCCTCCGGTGTCGTGGATGATGCCCTTCGGCTTGCCCGTGGTGCCGGACGTGTAGAGCACGTAGAGCGGGTGGCCGCTCTCGACCTTCTCGGGCTCGACTGTCGCCCGGGCGGGGAGTTCCGAGACCAGCTCGTCGAGGAAGTAGTCCCTGCCCTCCTTCATCGGACACGGGACGCCCAGCCTCCTGATCAGAACAACGTTCTTGACGGAGGGTGTCTGCTCGAGCGCCTTGTCGACTATCTCCTTGAACAGCACGGTCTTGCCCCTTCTGTAGGTACCGTCGGCGGTGACGATGACTTTCGCCTCGAGGTCGGCGACTCTGCTCGCGAGGGATTCGGCACTGAAGCCGCTGAACACGACGGTGAAGGTGACCCCGAGCCTCGCCGCCGCCAGGAGCGTCATGATGGCTTCGGGTATCAGCGGCATGTAGACCGCCATCCTGTCGCCCTTCCTCAGCCCGAATTTCCGCTGGAGGACCGAGGCTATCCGGTTGACATCCCTCAGCATCTCACCGTAGGTGATTTTCCTGACCTCGCGGGGGCCTCCTTTCTCGTCGGTGGGTTCACCCTCCCAGATCAGGGCCACCTTATTCCTGCGCCACGAGCTGGCGTGGCGGTCCAGCGCCAGGTAGGACAGATTGAGGAGGCCGCCCTCGAACCAGTGATAGACGTGGGGATAGATGTCCCTGGAAAGGACAGAGTCCCAGTGCCTGAACCAGTGGAGCTCCTTCGCAACCGCGGCCCAGCTGGCTTCCGGGTCAGCGAGGCTCTTGGCGAGATAGGCCTTGTAATCGTCAGCCGAGACGCTGGCGTGCTTCCATCCTGAAAGCTCGATCCTCTCGTCGAAGGGAAGTGACTCGCCAAGTATCTCCGGTTCGCTCAACGAGGGTCGGGAGGCCCCGCTGCGTGTAATTAGTCTTTTGCGGAACGCAGCCGCGCTCTTTTAACTTGGTATCGGGTGTGGGGGCCGAGCGACGTTGGAGGCCGAATATGACCAGATGGCCGAAGAATACGATGCGACCAGAGATGTGGCCACCGCGGATGAGGTCGCGGCGATCGGCCGCTATCTCGAGGGGTGCAGGACGGTCCTAGACGTGGGCACGGGTACGGGCAGGTTCGCGCTGCCGGTATCGGCGCTGGGCTTCGAGGTCACGGGCGTGGACGTCTCGCGACGAATGCTGCTCAAGGGTAGGGAGAAGGGTCTCTCGCAGGTGGTGCTGGGCGACGCCTACTCGCTCCCGTTCCAGGAGAACGCGTTCGACGCTGCGATAATAATCCACGTCCTGCACGTGGTCGCCGACTGGAGGAGGGTAATGGGCGAGATAGGCAGGGTGACGAACGGGAACATCATCTCGATACTCAGGGTGCCTCAGGCCGCTCCTGCCCAGGTGCATACGGCGCCCATCGTAAGGAACCAGGCCGGTTACCCACTCAGGACGCAGCACAGGATGTGGCAGAACGAGCTGGAACTGAAGGAGAGCTTCCCTCCGGCTCACCTCGAGAGGATCCGCGACGAGGTGGTGACGATATCGATCGCCGACGCGTTCAAACGGCTCGACGCGAAAAGAC
>JASHPA010000072.1 GCA_030038365.1 Nitrososphaerales archaeon | reverse complement strand
GGTTCGCCGCCCTGAAGAGTGTCACGTACGGGACATCGGGAGCGGCCCTCCTGACCCTCCTCTCGACCTCGTCGACCACCTGTACATCCGGGGTCCTGCCGAGCTCCTGCATCGTCTCCGTCACCCGGTCGCCCACAGTGACGACCAAGGGGGAAGAACGGAGCCCGCTGATGAAGCGCCTGGTCTTCAGCTGCCGTGGAAGGAAGAGCGTCCCGACGGGCCTCTTGAGAGCTCGCCTGAGCGCCGGAGTGACCGTGAGTCGGAACCGTGGCCCGTCTAGCTTACCTTGAGCGCGTACCTTCCGGGGACCTTTATCGCCAGAGTGACCGCGACCTGCGAGTTCTTCGGGTCCAAGACTATGACGAGGCCGGACCACTCGTCGCTCAGCTCGTTCGAGCCGTCATTGGGGCATTTCTTCTCCGTGGTTAGCATGTGACATTTTCTGCATGCAAGTTCCTTCATCGGTTATCACTACTGGGCCGCCCGGGCCTCTGCCTTGGCCTGCTTGGCGGCCTTGGCCACGTCCTCCTCGATCCACTCCAGCGCGCCGAGGTAGGGCTGCCTGCACGTGACACCTATCTTGCCCATCGAGATCCCGTGGCCGAGGGATACCGCCGTGATGCGGACGCGCACCTTGCTCCCGACCTTGAGCGTCCTCTTGCTCTGGGAGGCCGTGACGACGCCGGACTTGACGTCGCTCGTGAGGTAGTCGTCCATTATCTGGCTTAGGTGAAGGAGCGCGTCGGTGGGACCTATCCTGACGAAGGCCCCAAAGTCGGTTATCTCCACGACCTCTCCCTCGATGATCTCCTGCTTGAGCGGGTAGAAGGTAAGGACCTCGAACTTCACCTTGTGATAGGTGGCACCGTCCCCGGCGATTATCTTCCCGACCTTGTCTATCTTGACGTTGGTCACGAGCACCAGATAGCCGTAGTCCGGGTTGATCGTGCTCTCGTACTTGAGCTTCAACAGCTCTAGGGCGACATTCTCGAGGGATGCGCCGAACCTGTTGGGCGGGACGCGGACAACGTCCTCAAGTTCGACTAACTGAAACAATATGAATAACTTTGTAGGGGCCTAACCCACTTATACTAAAGCATGCCTCTGGCGGCCATGGTGGCGAGGCATTTTCTCACCGGTCGCTGACCCTGCCGCCGCTCAGCCTCAGGACGGAGACCTTTGAAGAGCTCAGTTGTCTGATGAGCGCACCGTCCACCGTCGCGACCAGGGCGCCCTCTTCGAGAGCCCGGGACATCAGCTCGTCGTCGGCCGGTCCGTCGCCGACAGAGTCCTGCAGCTCCATCTGCCCGCGGTCGACCATCTGCTTCGCCAGAGAGGCGTACCGGGCGCCCCTCGTCTTCCCTGCTGCCAGGCGCGAGAGCTCTTCATACACGGGCCTGATGACGACGGGTCGGAAGTTCCCCAGCCTCTCGAGCATGTCCTCTCGCCAGGGGGTGGGATGCTCCATTACGGCGATGAGGAAACTGGTGTCGAATAGCACCGTGCGCCGGCGTGCTACTTTACCAGACCCGAGCCTATGAGGCGCCAACGCTCAGCTATCCTCCTGCTAATCGCTACGCGCGACCCCTTCTCGGCCACGACCGGTTTGCGCAGGTCCACTTCCGCGATGCTCTCACGGGCCGAGGTCACGGTACCCAGGGTGGCCGCGGTGCCGATGTTCAGACGGAGCGACTCACCCGGCCTGACCTTCTCCACTTTGAGCATCTCAGACGAACCTACGGCCTGGTCGAAGAGCTGCAGGTCTGCGGTGAAATGCGTCTTCGCTGCAGGGAGCGACCCGGGCTTGCCCACGAGGCTTCCGACCATCATATCCCCCTTGGTGAGTGAGGGGTCGAGGGTCGTGCCCAGCGAGACCAGCCCGCCAGGACCCACCTTCTCCGCCATGCCTACTCCGGTGCCCAAACTTGCCACTTTCGTGATGAGCGGTATGTACCTCCCCCTGTCGTCAGCCATCCCGGGCGATATCTCGACCTCGTCCCCTACCTTCAGCTCGCCCCTGACCACGCTCCCACCCAGCACGCCGCCGACGAGGGAGGCGATCTCGGTCCCGGGCTTGTTGACATCAAAGCTCCTCAGCACGACCATCTGCGCATCCGCGGAAGAGTCCCTCTGCGGCGTGGGGATTTTTTCCTCTATTGCCTCGATGAGCGCGTCGATGTTGATGTGATGCTGTGCCGATACGGGGACGATGGGAGCGTCCGCCGCGACGGTCCCCGAGAGGAACGACTTGATCGCCTCATAGTTCTTCCTCGCCCCTTCGACATCTACCCTGTCTATCTTGTTCTGGACTATCACCATCTTCTTCATGCCGAGCATCTGCAGGGCGAGCATGTGTTCACGCGTCTGCGGCATGGGGACAGGCTCGTTCGCCGCTATCACCAGGATGGCCCCGTCCATCACGGCAGCCCCCGCCAGCATGTTGGTCATCAGGCTCTCGTGACCCGGAGAGTCGACGAAGCTCACAGCACGGAGGAGCTGCGTCTCCTGGCCGCAGACAGGACACACCGGAGAGGTGGAGTAGGCCTCCGGAGGCGGGGTGTGCGCGCACTTGTAGAACGCGGCGTCTGCATAGCCCACCTTGATCGTGATGCCTCTCTTCAGCTCCTCGCTGTGCGCGCTGGCCCAGACGCCGGTGATGGCTGCGACGAGGGAGGTGTTGTGGCACACGGTAGCGCCTTTCCCGGCGATGAAGTTCGCGTATCCGGGCACAGATAGGTCGAACACAAGCCCGTCGTAACCCTGTTTTTTCACGCTCACGATTCTGTCAAATTCGAGTTGCGAACTGGCAAGTCTCCTCAGCCCCTCAACTTCTGTCAGAGCAGAAGTCATGATTCTTCGCGTCTCTGCGAGGAGAAACGACCTTACCTTCCAAAGCTCGCGCTTCGAACCGTTTCTGAAGATCCGGACGAGTTTCTTGCGCGAGTAACCCATTTCGCCCGCCAATCCGGCCAGCGATATCCCGACTAATGCGGCATGATGCCTCAACGCTGATCCATCTAGCCGGAGACCGGAGGCCGATTCCTCGACAAGATTGAGGTGATCGTCGATGGCTCCAACCATCAAGCGAAGGTTTGTCCTGGACAGACGTCCCGACCTCGTGGCGTCGCTGTAAGCACGATACCAGGGCGTCTCTTTAATTATCCTGTCGAAGTTCGACCGATCAAATCCTTCTCTCGTCAGTCCGATTACTTTGAGCAAGGAACGCAGGGATGTTGCATCTACAGGGATACTCATGTCCGTCTCGTCGTTCTCTTTCTCAATGGACGACAGGTACACCAAGAGCCTTCGCTGGATTCTATCGTCTTCGAAACCAATCTGGTCTGCGAAAATTTTGAGGTCTCTGCGACCAGAGAGTGTGAGCCTCCAGTATGCCTTTGTCCCATTCTTGGTCTTACTCCGCTTGACGTTGAACTTCGGGACTATCCCGAAGCTATGCAAGAGATAACTCAGTATCGTGACGTTTCTTTCGTTTAGCTGGGAGACTGAGACGCGGCCATTGTGAGAATCGAACTCGCCATCAAGCGTCAAGAACCACCGGAGAAAGACCGCTTTGAGGTCCTGCGGCAACTTGCAGACCCAGTCCGCGATTCCGCAAACGCTCTCATTCCCAGGATTGAACCCAAATTTCAGTCGGATGTAATCCACAAAGGAAGTATTGTATATGGAGCACCTTCCGCCCGGATATTCTTTCGCGCGGAGACCCAGCTTGTCTTCAGTAATCCTGACGTATTCTCGCAGCATTCTTCTCTGGGCGGTCTGGGTTACCATAATCGACCCATCCGAACTACTCCCCTCCGACCAGACAAACGCGAACCACTTCACTAGGTCAGCATCGACGGAGGTCCAGTCTCTTATCGCGGTTATACGGCGGCCCCTTACGTCGTTTCGCTCCACGACCAATTCTCCTGTCTCGAGTTCTTTGATAGACGCACTTGCGAGTGTTCTTCCGACTCTCTTTCTGACTCGGAGAGGCAGTGGTTCACCTGCACGGACTTTGCTTGTATACAAATCCCGATTTATCTTCGCGCGACGTGCGAGCTCACTGTTTGACATGCGAGCCAGTATCCTGGCCTTGTCGATCTCACCAGTCCCAAGCTGACTATAATCGGTGAAGTCCGAGCTCAAGCTACGAATGCGTTCTGAATCCTCAGAAGTTACAACGTTGTGCCCCTCCCTCATCAAGGCAAGGACGTCAGGAAGGACCAGTGACTCGCTCAACGGCACCCTCCCCAGGAAAGCCGCGTGATCCCCTTCCACTATATCCTTCGCCTTGATCCATTGAACCACGCCATTCCTGTTGATTAGGAGGGGATGCTCCGGAGTAACCTTCAACTCCCTTCCGGTCTTCCCTTTGACCGCGTAGAGAGGTCCTGAGTAATGCTCCACGTAGAAGAGACATTTGGCAATGGCCGGTTCGAAGTCTTCGGTGATGCTTACTACTCCAAGGTGATCGAAACTGTAAAGTTCTCCCCCGTCAATCCTAGCGATAAGCGAGGCGCTCGCCTTTGCTCTCTCCAGCAGTTGCACGCCAGTGGTAGGGACTCCATCTACGAGCACTTCCTGAGAAATTTCAGCGCACTTTCCGTGATCAACATGCCCTGAAGTCCCTATGTTACACTCGGGTTGCTTCGGTATGCGCCTAACCGGGACTGTCTCTGATGCTTGCGCCATGAGGACCGTTGAGCTAGTTTCGAATTTTGCTGATAGATAAACGTGCTGAGCAGGGTCGACCGAAAACGCAACTCAGCACGACAGGGCGCTAGGGATTGATACGACGCCTGTGAGGCACATTTCCTGACGTCTATCTTCCCTGGGTTGCGGGCCTACTCGGTCTTCGCTACGTTCAGCTGGTAGATCTCGTCGGTTATCGTCCCGCCCCTGACCAGCTTTCTCCGCTTCTCTCCCTCTACCGAGTTCCGGAAACCAGTTCCCTCGGTCATCAGCACGTACCTCTTCCCGCTCCCGAGCACGTCCCCCCGCATCGGGAAGCCGGCCTTGTCGCTCCCGCCCGTTATCTTGACCTTGTAGTTCTGGCCTACGACGCTCAGGTCGACGACCTCGCCTATCTTCCTTCCCACGAAAATCTGGGCGGTCGAGTCCTTGGCCTCGATGACCTCAGACTTGCCCGACTTGGGGTCGGACACAACAACCTTGAACTGAGCCAACTTCCCGACACCCCTCCCGCCCGCGTTAATAAGCTATAACGGAGCTCAGAAGCCGTACATCACGTCCTTGGCTGACCTGATGTGGACTATCTCCTCCAAGGCCTCCCTGTCGTCCTCCTTCAACGTTCCCGCCAGGTCGCCTTTGAGCAGTCTGACGTCGGCAGAGGTGGGGAAGCTGTAGAGCACGTCGTTCTCCTTGATCTGCCTGCCGAGCGTCGGTCCCCTTACCGATATGGCCACCTGCATCCCCTTGGTCGCCTCGGACACCGGCTTGGCGTTCTCCTGAATCTGCTCGACGACGCCCAGCTCGACGCCGTTCGAGTCTATCAGCCGGACCTTCGGCCTGAGGCGTCCGGCGGTGATTTCTACGCCGAAGACCGCGGGGTCGTTCCTCCTGAAGAACATCCTCGGCAACGCCTTGAGCCTAGCCGGCGGGACGATGGTGGAGAGCTTGTTACGCTCGTCTTCCTCGCGCTTCCTTGCGGCCCACTGGACGTATCCCTCGATGGCGTCGTAGATTACCTCAGAGGTGATGATCTGAGCACCCTTGGCCGACTCCTTCGCCTCGGCGACGACCTTGACGTCGAACCCGACTATCACGCCCAGATACGGGTCGTGCTCGGAGACCGCCTCAGCCTCTATGATGTCCCGCTTGGTGATGTCTCCGATGTCGGCCATCCTCACCGGTATCCCCCGCTGGTCCAGCATGCGGAGAAGCGCTTCGAGCCCGCCGATGTTGCCCGCCTTGACAACCAGGCCGTCGATGTCCGCCTTGGAAACGAGCGTGCCAAGGTCCTTCTCGGCGTCTGCCCTGATAGCCTGGAACTCCCTGTCGTCGTGGAAGGTGGTGACCGAGGTCCCGGGGATTACGCCCTCGAGGTCGGTCGAGACCAGCTTGACCCCGGCGGCCGAGTACACCTGGTCCACAGGGGTGAACTTGTCGCGCGGGTCCCTCATCTCGTCGAGCGGCTTTGGCATGAAGAGCGCCTTCACCTTGGAGGGGATGGCTCCGTCCCGCCTGACCAGCACTATCCTGTCCCCCACGGAGAGCTTCCCTTCGGTAAGTATGATGTTGGCCGTCTGGCCGATCCCTACCTCCTCCTGGAGCTCCAGGATTATCCCCTTCGCCCTCCCCGTCTCGTCCACCGCGACCAGCTTCTCGGACAGGAACTGCTGGGCCAGTCCTATGAGCACCGCCAGGAGCTCGGGGATGCCAACACCATAGCGGGCCGAGATCGGGACGATGGAGACCTGCTTCCGGAAGTCCTTGATCCTGTAGAACGCGTCAGAGTCGAACCCAAGCCTCGACAGGCCGCCGACGACGTTGTACAGCCTCTCTTCGAGCTCGTCGTTCCACTCTGGGGGTTGCTCCTTCATCACTGCGGCGAGGAAACCCTTCGATTCCTTCCTCCATCCCTTGATCATGTCCACCTTGTTGAGCGCGACCAGGAAAGGGACCTTCCTCTGCTTGAGGATCTCGATGCTCTCGAGAGTCTGGTTCTCGAGGCCCTTCAGGACGTCGACGAGGACGATGGCGATGTCGGCAGCCGACCCCCCTCTCATCCTGAGGTTCGAAAAGACCTCGTGACCAGGCGTGTCGATGACGAGCAGGCCAGGAATCCTCAGCTGACCGCCAGTCTTACTCATGATCTGTCCCGAAATCGTCGTCAGGGTCTCCATGGGGAAGAAGCTGGCCCCTATCTCCTGTGTGATGCCTCCGGCCTCGCGGGCCTGGACTCCCGTTCCCCTGATTCTATCTAAAAAACTCGTTTTGCCGGCATCCGTATGACCGAGTACGACGACGACTGGCTGGCGTAGCGTCTGGGCTGGTTGAGACATGCCGGAACAACTTAGCTGACTCGCGGCTGGTCTGCCTAATATAATTTGCCTTGTTCGGGTCGTCGCTTACGCTTCTTTGCCGTTCTGCACGGCCAGCGGCAGGGTGAACTCGAACGTGGCGCCCCGGCCGTCGGGGTTGTTCGCTCCCGTTATCGTCCCTCCCAGGGCCTCGATGATGCCCTTGCAGATGAAGAGCCCGAGACCTGTCCCCCCCTCCGACTTGGCGGAAAACTTCGTGAACAGCAGGGGGAGGATGTCCGGCTCGATCCCCGTCCCCTCGTCCTTCACCGTGACGAAGGCCAGGGTCCCCCTCACTTCGGAAGAGACCTCGATCATCCCCTCGTCCGTGAACTTGAGTGCGTTGTCCAGGAGATTGGAGAGGACCTGCTCGACCCTGCTGCCGTCGGCCTCCACGATGGGGTTCCTCGGGGAGAGCTGCGGCCGGATCCGGACCGGCCCCGACGTCCACCTCTTCTCGGTGACGATCTGGGTGAGCAGCGCGTTGAGGTCCAGCGGCTCTTTCCGCAACACCAGTGAATTTGTGTCTATGCGCGCGACATTGAGGATGTTCTCGGCCAGCCTCTGCAGCCTCAGGGCGTTGCGCTTGATGGACTGGATCTCTTCGCTGTCTTTTCCCAGGCCGTCTTCGAGCATCTCCGCGTTAAGGAGTATCGGCATTATGGGCGTCCTGAGCTCGTGCGCCGCGATGTTGATGAACTCCGTCTGCTGCACGAGCTGTTTCTGCACGGACTGCATGAGCTCGACCACCGAGCCCCTCCTCTGTCTGTCGGCGGCCGAGCCCGAGATCGCCGGATCCCGTATGGCGGTGATCATGACATCGCCGGTCACGGAGGTCTTCTGGACGCGGACGAAGGTGTCGAGGGCCTCGAGGCTCCTGGTCACCCTCATGTGGACCTCCCTTCTCACCGCCTCTTCGCCGAGTTTCTCCCGTATCTGCCTGTGCTTCCACTGAATCTCTTCCACGTTCCTTTCGAGGTTCTTCGCGACGCGCTCGTAGAGGGCCTTCCTTCTGGCAAGGTTCAGCGAGTAGTTTGCGATGGCGGTTCGTCTCACACTTTCGATCCCAGCCCTCGTCCTTGCGACAGTGGCCGCGTTATCCTTCCTGAACTTGCGCACGGCCTGGTCTATCGACTCACTCATGCCTGGGTAGGTGCCTCCTCACGAACCTCATCTCGACGACCGAGTTGTTCTCGACGACAGACCTCACCATGAGCTCGGCGGGAGCCCGTGGAAGAGGTATCCTCCGGGTGTGGACGCGCCCCTTGTTCTTGATCGTAATGTCCAGCGCCCCTCCCTCGAACTGCGCCGTCACGTCCTCCCTTTTGACGCCCGGCAGGGACACCGTGACCCTCACGCCTCCTTTCTCCTCTACAGCCTCGACAAGCGGTTCGTGAACCGCAGAGGGACGGGGCTGCCGTGCGCGGAGAGCTTCGGGAAGGCCGCTGATGGTCACGTTGGTCGTGATCCTGACGGGTCCCTCCTCTCGCACCTGGTCGATCGCGACGGTCTCTCCCTCAAGGACGCGACGGAGCACCTCTTCCAGCGAGCCCTCAAGGGCGGTGAGGAACTCGTCGATATCCCCGGTCAAGCCGCTAGCTCCCCCCGGTCGCGGTGGCCGCCGACAGCCTGCGGAGCTCATCCATTATCGATGCCTGCCTCCGGCCATATTCCTCGTCGGTGATCCTGCCGTTCTCGTAGTCGAGGTCGAGCTGCACTATCTGAGACTTGAGCGCCCTCCCCCTCTCCGAGCTCTCGGCGATCGCCGCCATCCTGTTGCACTCGTCGAGGACCGCCCGAAAGGTGAGCTTGAGTATGAAGTAGGTCGCTATCATTTCGATTCGCTCTCGACGAACGAGTAGGGCGCCCACGGACCGCTCGTGTGTACCATTAGGCCGATCGAAGCGTAGCCCTTGCCGAGCTTCTTCGCATGCTCCAGGAAGGCAGGTCCGTCCTCACGCTTCACAAGATAGGCCGCGTTCAGGATTATCTGTTCGTGCTCTCCCTTGAGGAGCGAGCTGTCCCGGGCGCCGCGCCTGAGCTCAGAGTGTATCTGCCGCCCCAGCTTGTCTATCTCCCTGAACGACTCGGCCTTCACGGCTTCGTCCATCTTCAGCTTGAGGAAGTACGACCTGCCGGCCTTCGCCTTCGAGGCCTGCCTTTGCATCCTAGCTATCTCCTTCGAGGTCTGCGTCAGACCTTCCCTGAGCTTCTTCATCCCCTCCGTCTTCAGCACGACCTTCACGCCGTATTCGTCCATGCCCCGGAACTTGTCGAGCTTCGACCTGTAGCTCTCGTACGACCTCCCGAGCAGCAGCTTCACCCCCTCCTCGTTACGGAAGATGACGCCGAACTTCACCGGGAGGACGGCGCTCTCCTTTCTCACGGCGTTGACGACGTTCTCATGGGCGACGATGTTCTCCAGGCTCGGTGCCGGCTCCGCGTATGGGATGTCGCTCACCACGGCGGCAATATCCTTGTGCGCTATCACCCGCGGCGCTCGACCCGAGAGCCCGGGGGCGGATGCAGGGTCGGCCGTCGCCTCGGTGATGCAGTAGAGGTATCTGCCTTCAACCACGTGTCCTCACCCCGCGGCCATCGAGCCACCGCCGCTCACCGTAGACCGGGTATAGCATGGCCAGGAGGTCGAGGCCTATGAGGTCCACGTCGCCGACCGAGACCCTCACCTGCCCTGCGATGACGACCTCCTCCTTCAGGAGCCTGTCCAGCACATCGACAAGGGAGAGCGAGTCCAGTGCGCTGTTCCCGGTCTTTACCAGCGCGCCGAGCTGCGTGCTAAGCTCGCCCGGTGGGATCCCGAAGGAGCTCGACATCTCGAACAGCTTCTGCCTGAGACTCATGAAGGCTCTCCCCATCCGTTCCACCTCGTCCTCGGTGAGCGTCCCCGACTCGACCCGGCGCAGGGCCTGCCTCTCGAGCGTCTGACGGATGAGCTCCATCAAAGTCAGCGTCAGCTTGGCGAGGCCCTGCTCGGTCGTCTTGCCGCCGTTCCCCAGGTCGAGCTTCGGGGGTCTGGCTGCCCGGCCCCTCACCAGCGAGAGCTGCGCGGCCCTCTTCTGGGACGGCAAGTCAACGGAGCACCTTGTATTCTTTCGCAGAGAGGTCTCTGCTGCGCCGCCTTTTCTCCGGCACTTCCTGCGCCTCCCATGGGAGTTTCAGGCCGTATCTCTTCGCCGTCTCGAGAGAGGCGATGACCAGGTTGATCTTCAGGGAGAGCAGCTCGACCTTCCCGATGTTCACGGTGATGTCGCCCGTGATCACGACGCCCTTCTCGAGTATGCGGTCCAGCAGGTCCACGAGCGACATGTCATGCCGGTTCACTTCTCTAAGCGACAGCTTGCTGAGCCCCCTCTCTCCTCATCCTGCAGTACGCGCACACGCCGGAGTCCCTGAACCAGTGCTTGTTGCAGAAACCCTCGATGTTCTCTTCGCCGATGGTCTTCGAAAGATAGACCCTGGCTATGTCGAACGGTGTGCCGCGGTGACACTCGGGACAACGCGTGAAGACCCACCCCTTTTTCATCGCGGCGTCGAGCCCGATCGGCTCGAACTTACCGCATACCAGGCAGACGGCCAACCCGGGAACTTCCCCGGCTACTTTGGTGGAACGACCGCCGGAGCGTCGGCCAGCGGCGTCGGAGCCCCTGGGATGGCAGCCAGCCCTAGTGCCTGCGCGTACCTGAGAAACGCGTCGATCCCAGCGACGACGATCCTGGCCCTGACCACGAGGATCTCAATGCCCACGAGGGCTACGGAGACGTTCGCATCGATGACGATGCCTTTGTCGAGCACTCTGTCAATCAGGTCGTATATGTTGAGGAGTGGTCTGTAACCCAGCTGCGGGTTTTGAGACATGCTACATTGTTGGTGCGTAATTGTCTCTATATAACGATGAGGAACATTGTTCTAGGAGATACTTCCGTATGCCAATCTCAGTCTTCTCTGCGCCGCGACCTTGACACGGCTATGAGAAGTAGGTCTTGCTCTCCCACTCGAAGGACTCCTTCGAGTCGGAAGCGTGGATGGCGTTGTCGGTCAGTCCCGTAGCGTAGTCCCCTCTTATCGTGCCGGGCGCAGCCTCCCAGCTCTTCGTCGACCCTATCATGCGCCTCACCGTGGCGATGGCGTCCCTGCCTTCGAGGATCACCCCCACGGTCGGGCCACTGCTGATGAAGGAGACCAGTTCACCGAAGAACGGTTTTTCCTTGTGCACCGCATAGAACTGTTCGGCCTTGGCGCGGCTGACCGTCTGCATGCGGATGTCGAGGGGTTTCAGGCCGCGCTTCTCGAAACGGGAGATTATCTCACCGACGAGACCCCGGGCCGTCGCGTCGGGCTTGACCACGATGAGCGTCTTCTCGATCTGCGTCTGGGACATCTACTTCTCGCTCCGGGCCCACTTGTACTTCCTCGGGTCGCGGCCGAGCTTGGTGTCGTTGTACCTGCACTTCGAGGAACAGTATGTCTTGGAAGAGCCGTCGTTGAGCACCAGCATTATGCCGGTGCCGAGATGAACATCCTTGCCGCAGAAAGCGCATTTCTTTGGAGTATACAACTCAACGTATCACTCTGAAGAATTGCAGGCCTGAACTCGTTCCCATATAAACGGAACGCCCGTGCGCGCGTGGCGGTTATTAGGACAATCGTGTTTTGAGGGAGTGGAGAGCTGGACAGACAGGGTCTTAAGATACGTATTGGAGCACGGTGACAATCTAGGGTTCACCGGGCACTTCTGGAGGGGCTGCGAGCCGCTCGCGACGGACGTCATTCAATATCACAAATTCACAAAGGTGCTTGCGGAGGTTGCCAAAGGAAGACGCGCGGCAGATATAGCCGCGGACCTTGGAATCAACCACAACTCGGTTAGTACATGGAAGCACATGGACCAGATGCCCAAGCTCGGGCATTTTCTCAAGGCATTCACGCGATTGGGACTTCCTCCTAGCGGAAACGTTTGGCTCACCCTTGAACATTCGCACGGGCATGCGACTCCTGTGGGACAGTTCATCGCCGTTCCTGCAACGGTGACAAAGTGGATCGATGTCGAGGCGACGATATCCCAGATTGCACCGCTAGGAACTCGGATGGCAGACTTCAGCAGAAACTACCTCTTTGGTTTTCTGCTAGGCATCATACTCGGGGACGCAAACAAACACAAACAAGGACACGCCCATAGACATCTAGACTTGGTAATGAGCAAGAGGTATGAGACCAATCAGAGAATTGGAGACTTTGCTACTGCTGCCGCTCGACAGTTCGGGCTAAGAATGCGGCGGCTAGAAGATCGGCCGAAGCCAGAGAACAAACCATTCGGGTTTTACGAGTGGGTATCCCAATCCTCGCCACTTCTCGATTGGATTTTCTGTGTCTGTTTCGGACTTGCCGATGGGCAGACAACGACGTACGACACAATCCACATGGACTGGGCTTTTGAGGCTCCCCGGGATTTTAGGGTCGGATTGCTCCAAGGTATAGCCGAGTCCGATGGCTCAGTTTCGATTGCCAGCCAAACAGTCGAATTTTGGGTCCTTCCGGACTGGGATTTCATGATCAAATTGCTCGCAAGTTTCGGTCTGCGCGGGTTTCGCAACAGAGAGGCAGTTTCTTTGGTCAAGAGCCAGGCAATCGAGTCCTTCAAAATCCCGGTCTTTTCGGATCACCTCAAAACGACCCGGTATCAGAGATTACAGCTAATGGCGACCACCAGGAAGCTCGATAAGTTGGAAAGGCTACCGGAGACTGTTCGACTCGAGGTCATTCGCCTCGCAAAGGAAAACCTGTCGATACCCCAAATCATCGAAAGGGTCGCCCGGGAGCAGAAGTTGCTAATCTCTTTCGAGGCGGCACAAAGGTGGGCATCTAAAAAGCCCAAGGAGCCCAACGCAGAATCGGAGAAGGGTTCAGAGGAAGATGGCGAATAATTCTACAGGCGAAATTATTCCGATAGGAATCATTTTATCTTGCGAGCTTCTCTTTCTGTATCACGTAGCAGAAGTATATCAGATAAGCGGATTGGACCTTTGACGTTCCTGGTCAGAATCCTTCCCTTCTCTTTACCTTCCAGTATCTTTACCCTCACCTGGGTGATCTCGCCGGCGACGCCCGTCCGGCCCACTATCTGGACGACTTCTGCGGGTGTAATCGCCTCGGCAGCCTGCTTGCTCATTGCTTGGCGCCCTTGATCCTCGCTAACTCTTGGCTTACCTGGTCCAGTATCTGCTGGCCCTCGCCTGCGTCGACGACCGCGGCCGCCGCGGTGGAGACGTTGATGCCGATGGCGGGCCCTATCTGGTCCTTGCTGGGGACGAAGACGTAGGGTATCTTCTTCTCGTCGGCTAACAGCGGGAGGTGCGCCACGACTTCCGGCGGCTCCACGTCCTC
>JASHPA010000005.1 GCA_030038365.1 Nitrososphaerales archaeon | reverse complement strand
GGTCAGGCAGGAGGGGCAGAGCCGGGGGGCCACCGAGAGGACCTTCCTCCTCACTAGCCTGGGTGCCTCTGAGTCCTGGTCCTTGCTCGTCATCCGAAAAGAAACACCGCAATCGATGGCTTAAACGTCTTTCGCACTGCATTCGATTCAGTCGTAGGGAAGGTCGCCGTGTTTGTTTGTCACAAGGGTTAAGAGAGCGAGTGTCGGAACGCCGAGAGCTTCAAGGGTATCGCGAGAGCATACAAGCCCTGCTCCTCATGTCCCAGCCGCGCTTTCAGTTCATGATTCTCTCCCGCTGGACCAGCAGTAACGCCATGAAGAAGGCCTCCGTCGAAGATATGCGGCCACTCAACTCGACAGCTTCGCGGTACTACATGGCCTCGACGATCACTCCGTCGTAGCTTGCAAGACTCTCGCCGACGAGCGCCTACCTGAAACCGTGCTTGGTGCCCGCTTCCTCTTCGGGTTTGGACTTGCTCGGCGGACGACTTCGTACTCCTTTGTTCTAAATCGCGGGAAAGTCGAGTGTGTCTTACGCCGCGATGAGCTGAGGCTTCTGGAACGGAGGAAGCTTTACCCTACTTCCGCTACTTGGACGGACGACAAGATCGAGCATCTGTTGTACTTCCCTGGTCTTGTTGACTTCGATGACGACCTTTGAGCTCTTGGATTTTCTATTCGAGTACTGGTCTGCAAAGGAACGGCTAATCGAGCGGACGTCAGCAAAATCGAACACCAGTCGGCTCTCTGGAAGGCGCTCCATTTCGTCGAAGAATGAGTCGGCGACTCCTCTGAACATCAAGTCTGAGGATAGTTTCCTAGCTATTTTGACTCGATATTTGCTCATTTTCCAGAAATCACCTTGTTTCTGCCTCCCTGCATACTGATAAACGTTAACGATTTTAGCTCTGTCTTCCACTCAAGCTAATCATCGTCCCTGGCATCGCATGATCTGGACCGAGCTAGTAAGACGCCAAGCTAAGTTTGTTTACGTAGACGGCCCCATTTCCCGACACAATCAGGACTTCGCCACCGATGTCTCTAAACATGTCGACATTCGTACTTAGACCGAAGCCCCGTCCCACGTCAGCTTTCGTTGACTTCCCGCTTATTGCGTCATAGATTGCCTTCGCGTGACCATCCTTCGGATAGGCCTTACCGTGCTTCGCAAAACTTCCGGGTATCGTTATTCCATTGTCGAAGAAACACAATTCGATGAACCCCTTCTTGCCATATTTCTGCGCCATTACTGATGCGTACGTGAACTCTGAGTGTTGGTAGATGTTGTCCATCAATTCTCCAATGACATAGGTGTACATGTTCGCGTTATCTCGATACAGAAGACTGCGAGCTCGAAGCGCATTCAGACCGTCCAGTACCGGCTGACATTTTTTCTGATCCTTGGGAAGTGAGATGGGAGCCACATACGACGCTCCGCTCGCACCTTCCGAGCGTTCCTTGAGGATGTACATGAGGTAGCCTCCGGATTTCGTGCGACGATCTACAAGCAAGCTCCAGCCTTTGATTGTTGCAAAGGAAGAAAGAGGTAGAAGGGTAGTTGGATGAATGAAATCACATTTCGTTAGATCCACCTGTTTTTTCTTGACGGCCTCGCTCCGATACGTGCAGAACTGCAGGTAGTGACTGACTTGGTCAGGCAGCCCCCTCTGCGACAATAGCCCAGCTGATGGTCTTGCCCTTTTTTAAGATGTCACAAATCCGACTGGGGCGTGCCGGTTGCGTCGAGCAATTAAGCACTAATGAATATCGGATTGAAACGTCTTTCGAACCTTAGGTCATGTGACGTCGACGGGGATGTAGACGGAGCGATATGTCATGCTGTCCGTGACGGTCACGAGCACCAGGTACTGGCCCGGCGGGGTCCCCGGCTTGGCGCTTATGGTGATTTCAAGGGTCCTCGTTCCCGAGAGGCCATCAATGGTCGTCACGTTGGAGCTGATGGAGAGGTTCTGGGGGACGGCGGTGTGGTATTCGGAGTCCGAGAACTGGACGGTCAGTATTGAATTCGTGCTGCCAGTGACGGAGAGAGGAACACTCGCTGACGCCCCAGGCGAGACGTAGGTCGTCGTCGAATTTGCGGGTGAGGAGACCGAGAACGGGGGTGTTATGGAAGCGTTCACGAAGCCGACCTCGTTCCCCGTCCACTCTGTAAACCACAGCAGGTTCCCCTCGAGGGCCACCGTCAGGGCGTTTCCAATCCCGCCATCGACGGGGTTCCCGAGCGGAATGCTGGAGATGTTGAACTCCGTGAGGGAAGTAGTTCCCGTGAGCTCGGCGATCCTGTTGCTGTCATGCTCGTTGAACCAGACAGTGGTACCGTTGGCCACTAGGTAGTAGGGGAGCGTCAGGTGGACCTCGGGATTGAGAGATGTGGGGTAGAACGACCAGGAGGAGGATGTCTCATTGTAGAAGGCCACATCGGAGGCGTCGTGTTCCCCGACCCAGAGTCCCCCGTCCGCCGCAGCTACACTGTAGGGAGCGAGAAGGGTCTGGTTAGACCCCACGTCGAGGAACTCGGGGTTCGCCGCCTCCGGGTCGAATGAGAACACCTGACCGGCGTTGTTGCTCTGGTTGACGGTAACGACATAGGCGAGGCTCGAGTTGTAGAACAGGATTGACGCCGTAATCTCGCCGGTGCCTGCCGGCACGTCGAAGTAGCGCGGGGCGCTCGTGGGGGAGGCGAGGACCCCAATCTGCGAATGCGTGGAAGATTCGGTGAACCAGAGGTTGCCGGCATCGTCGATGGCCAAGTATCGGGGCAGCGTGCCGTTCGCGAGCGGTATGGTCCTGAAGGTGTCGTTGGATGGGATCAGCCCCACGAGCTGGTCGTTGGCAGAGTCGGAAGCCCAGACCATACCGTGCCAGAGGACGATTCCCCAGAGCTCGTTGAGATCAGGGCAGTAGGTCGTGGATGTGACGAAGGACGAGGGCCATGCATACTCGACGAGTGTCCCGTTGAGGAACAGATGCGCGACGCCTCTGAGGGTGACCTCGCCGAACCAGACAGAACCGTCTGGCGCTGCGACTATCGAATTAGGCCCCTTGAGAGGTTGGGGAAGCGCGTAGGTAGTGACCTCGCCAAAGTTCGTCGCGGGAAGCTGGACCTTTGTCACACCCGACGGTTGCGAACACAGGGTGGAAGCGGAAGAGCTGGAGGAGACAGAGGAGCTGGAGGACGACGTTGACACCGACGAGGGAGCGGCGGGTCCGAGCAACGAGTAGCTCGCGACGAGGCTTACCAGGAAAACCGCCGCGAGTACGACCACTACACTCCTTGTCTTCAAAAGGCTGTCACCAGGAGCCTCGCCTACCCGGCGACGACGGTTATGGTCCCCGACATCCAGACGGCATGCCATTCGCAGTTGTATATGTAAGTGCCCGGCACAGTCAGGGTGACGTTCGCCACCTGGCCGGGAAGTATGTCAAACGCGAAGGGCTGCGCAGCGCTGGGCCAGGACGTGGACTCCAGGACATGCCCTAGGTTGTCCTGCAGGTCCGCGTCGTACCAAAATACGGTGTTGTTCACGCCGACGACGACCCGCAGGTTGTAGGGCTCGAAAGTTATGTTCTGCTGCTTGGCATCAGCGTCCTGAATCCCTGGAGGGATAATGACCTCAGAGCCGTTGGCAGGGAGCACGAATCCGCTGCTGGAGCTCGTGGTCGAGGTGGTGCTCGATGACGCAACGCCCTGCGACGTGCTTGAGGTGCGCACGGCCGAGGTCGAACTGCCCGAGTAGGTCGACGACGTGGCGATGCTCGTCGAGTCGGTAGCCGAGGCGGAGCTTCCAGTGGTAGTCGATGATGGTACGACAGTCGTCGTGCCCCTAACGCTGCTGGAGCCAGTCGTCATAGAACTCGAGCCATTGCGCATCGTGGCGAAGACGTACCCCGAGAACAGGCCGGCGCCCACGATGATTGCCAGGATGACTACTATGACAACCCCCGATGCCGCTTTTCTTCCTTTGCCTGTCGAAGACATCATGCTTTCGATTCTCCTCTTTGTACCGGGCCTTCCGGATGCGCGACAACAATCTCCGAAAGCCTATAAGGATAGTGGCTCAATTCCGAGATGATTGCCCGAGCAGGTGTGCTACTGCGGGACGAGGATGATCTCGATTCAAACGTGCAAGTACCAGTGTCCGAACTGCGGGGCGATACTCGACTGCGAGGACGTCTCGGGTCTCCCGAAGTGAGGAAAGCGCTTATCATATGAGAGGTCTGCCCGCGTGGGAGCCGTGATCGTTTGAAGGCCGTCGTTATTGACGCCCCCGGCCAGGTAAGGGTAGAGGAGATGCCCCGCCCCGCGCCGGGCGAGGGTGAGGTCCTGGTGAGGCTGAGGTGCTGTGGCGTGTGTGGGACGGACCTTGAGAAGATACACGGCCACGGAATCACGACGAGGATCCTCGGGCACGAAGAAGCAGGTGAGGTCGTCGAGCTGGGTGCAGGAGTCAGGGGCTTCGCCGCAGGTGACAGGGTCTTCGCGCACCATCATGTCCCATGCGGCGCGTGTGAGCTGTGCAGGAGAGGAGAAGAGACGTTCTGCCCCGAGTACCCGAAACACAACCTCATGCCCTGCGGGCTCGCGGAGTACTTCATAGTGCCAAAGTACAACGTAGAGCGAGGAGCCGTGTTGAAGCTTCCAAATGGCATTGGGTTCGAGGAAGCAAGTTTCATCGAACCCATCGCGTGTTGCATCCGCGGGCTCAACAGGACGAACGCGAGGACAGCCCGGTCTGCACTGATCTACGGCGCCGGACCTGTGGGGTTGCTCCAGCTGAAGCTGCTCAGAAGATACGGCGGAAAGACGGTGACGATAGCTGACATCAGTGACCACAGGCTCGAGCTCGCGAGGAAGATGGGAGCCGATGTGACCTTCAACGTCTCGAACAAAACCCAACGCAGCGAAGCCCTGTCATCCATGCCCGGAGGACCGGAGCTCGTGATACTTGCGACGGGGAGCGCGGCGGCCTTCGAGGACGCCGTTCAGGTCGTGGCGAAGGGAGGGACGGTCCTGCTCTTCGGGGCTCCGAAGAAGGACGCAAAGGCCACCATCGACATAGCGAGGTATTTCCTGAACGGGACGAGACTCGTCTCGAGCTACGCGGCAAGCGAGGTGGAGACCAGAGAGGCGCTTGAACTTCTGGCCAGCGGTGCGATCAAGGTCTCCGATATGATCACCCATCGCTTCCCTCTCGAGAAATCGGGCGAAGCATTCGCGGTAGCAGACCAGCAGCAGTGCATGAAGGCGCTCATCACCGCGTGAAGGATAGATATTTGGGTCGAGTCGTAAGGGGCGTGAAGCGATGAGGACGAACGCCCTCGACGTCCTGCTCATCGTCCTCGTGTGTCTCATCTGGGCCGGGAATTACTACGTCGTCCAGGGCGTCCTCGCCTACGTCGACCCGTTCACCTTTGCGCTGCTGAGGGCGGTGCTCGGCGGCGTGTTCATCTTCGCGATCGGGGGGTATGTCATCAGGGGTATCACGAAGAGAGACCTGCGCTGGCTGCTCGCGATGGGGCTCCTCAACATCAGCCTGTTCCTCATCCTCCTCAACCTGAGTCTCCTGTCGGTCAAGCCCGGGGTAGACTCCACGCTGATCTACACCCAGCCGGTCTTCGTCGCCGCTCTGTCGCCGCTTGTCGGTGACACCCTTACCCGAAACAGGAAGATCGGCATCGCTGCCGCGTTCGGCGGGATAATAGTGATATTCCTTCCGAGCATAGTCGCATCGAGGTTCGTGGTAGGCGATGTCTACGCCCTTGCCGGCGCGCTCTCATGGGCGACGGCGGTCGCGCTCTTCAAGAGGTGGCAGCCGACGATAAGCGTCATCGGCATTACGTCCCTTCAGTCCCTGATAGGCGGCGTTTTCATCGTCCCGTCGCTCCTCTTCGAGAAGCCGTTCCTCGACCCGGTCCTCGACTTTTGGTTGTACCTCGGCTACAATGTGATTCTGGCGAGCGGCCTCGCGATGGTGATGTATTGGAGGGTCCTCTCCCACATGTCGGCTGCGCAGTTCACGTCGTACTTCTTCCTAGTCCCCGTCTTCGCCACGATAATGGGCTCGATATTCCAGCTGAGTATCCCACCCGTCAACGAGCTTGCCGGGACGGTCCTGGTAGCCCTCGGAATCGTCGCCGTAAACAGGTAGCGTCAGGCTTATCTCTGCTCTCCGAGAACCTCCCGTTCCGTGCGGGGACCGCTGCAGTCGACGGACGACACTGTCAGGACTATACTCCCGGCGCTCAAGACTTTCCCCACCAACGAGATTGCGATAGTGGGTTGCCACGCATCGGGTTACGCGCGTCCCTCGTGTGAGTACGACCTCCTCGTGATAGGGCGCGACCCCATCCCGGAAAAGATAGTCAGCGTAGGCGAAAGTTACGCGAAGCTGATCTTCAGGAACGAGCGCGAGCTCAGGCAGCCGACCGCCGAACTGTCCGTGGCGCTCGCCTCCGCCGTACCGCTTCGCGACGCCTCGCTGCTGCTCACATCGGCCATCGCTGATGCTAAGACCAGCTACGAGTACAACTGCACCACGCTCATGGAGTCGCACCTCGCTTCGTCGCTGAAGGCGATAGGCAGGGTCGACGAGCTTCTGGCCGCCGACGAGTTCCGCGAGGCGGACTTTTGGCTTCTGTCCGCGGCTTACGAGTATGCCTATTCAGAGCTGCTGAACTCGGCCGTAGTTCCCGCTCCGAGTCACCTGCTCGCGCAGATGAAGGCCCTCCCCGGGAAGAGAGGGGACAGCTTTCCGGCTTGGGCCGATGCGTCCGGGCTCGAACTTGCATCCAGGGCTTCCTGCGAGAACCGGCTTGAATCTCTCTCGGTCGTCTACGACATCCTGAGGACGAGTCCTGGGACGGCTGACCTGCTCCCGCAGATTGGCAGGTACCAGGACTCTGAGGCTTTCGCCATGCTGAGGAGAAAGGCCGAGCAATTGATCGCGAGCATGCAATCCGTGGACTGTTTCTCCTACCTCGGGAGGGAGTCGGTGAGGAGCCTCTCAGACCTGCACGCGCTTCATGCGAACCATCTATCGAAGGAGAAAGAGTACATCAGCACCATCAGGGATCTTACGGTCGGGAAAGACAGACTGATATCCGAGGAGGTCCTGAAATCGATGGGGCTCGTGAGGACGCCAGAGATCCTAGCGAACTCGGCCGATGGTCTGAAGAAATCTGTCTCCGCACTCGCCAAGAAGATGTAGGGCGACGTGAACAAACCTAAGGAAAATACTAAACGCCTCGTTGACAATATAGATGAGACTGTAGCTATATTCGTAGTTTGGGAGTACATAGTGGACACATTGGCCAGAGCGGCGATTTGTCGTGAAAAATGTAATTATTATAAGACATTCGGGAATATTACTAAAAGTCGATATCTAAGCTTAAAGCGAAGCTCGTTATCATAGAAATCGAGTGAAAATGAGCACGACTCAGCCGGAGACAGGCTCAGCAAAGGTTGCCACATGCAACCATTGCAGCAGGGTCTTGGGCAAACAGTACTATTTCACTTGCCACATATGCGGTGCCACGTACTGCTACATCCACCTGACGAAACACTCCCGGTTTCACAAGCCGGCATCTCCGTTCGCGGTTGCAAACTAGCAGCATACGCTAGTCGCGCATTTCTTTGGCCGCTGCCTTGATGGATTTCACGATGTTCTGATAGCCCGTGCACCTGCAAAGGTTTCCTGCCAGGCCCATCCTGATCTCGTCGTCTGTGGGGTTCGGGTTCTCCTTGAGGAACCAGTACGCCTGCATTATCATCCCGGGCGTGCAGAAGCCACACTGCAAACCGTGGTTGTCCCAGAACGCCTGCTGTATCGGGTGGAGTTGGCCGCCCTTGGCCATCCCCTCTATCGTCTCAATCTTCGCACCGTTGGCCTGTACGGCGAACATGGTGCAGGACTTTATCGACCGACCATTCAGGAGGACTGTACAAGCGCCGCAGTTTGAGGTCTCGCAGCCGACGTGCGTCCCCGTGAGCTCTGCGACGTCCCTGATGAAGTGGACGAGGAGCAGTCTCGGCTCGACGGCCCTCGCGTAGTCGGTGCCGTTAATGTTGATCCGGACCGTCTGGAGCCCTTCGGTAGCTTCCGCCACCTGCTTCGTCTTTGCCATCTCACTTACCTTTCCTAGCCCTCTGGACGGCCAGGTTGAGTCCGCGCCTGGTCAAGACCTTGGCCATCTCGGTCTTGTATTCCACCGACCCTCTGAGCGGGTCCGCCGTAGGCTGGGCATCCTCTGCAGCAGCCTTGGCGGCATCCTCGATCGTCTTCGGACTAAGGGACTTTCCGAGGAGAGCGGTCTCGGCCTTCGAGGCCCTCAGGTTCTTGCTGCCGAGAGCGGTCAGGCCTATGCCCACGTACGAGCAGATGCCCTTGGCGTCAAGAGAGACCTGGACCGCGACGGCCGCGGTCGCAAAGTCGCCTGACCTCCTTTCCAGTTTCACGTACGCGCCGCCACTCCTTGGCGGTGGGATTGGAACGGTGAGGCTGGTCAGGATCTCGTCCTCCTTGAGGGCGGAGGTGAATGTATCCACTAGGAAATCGTCTATCGCAAGAGTCCTCTCCTTCGTCGGTCCCTTTATCGTCACGCTGCCGCGTAGCGCGATGACGGCCGCACCCCAGTCGCCACTGGGGTCGCAGTGCGAGAGAGAACCGCCTATCGTACCCATGTTCCTTACCTGTGGGTCCCCTATCCAGCCCGCGGTCTCGGCCAGTATCGGGACCTTCTCGCGTATCACCTTGGAGGTCTCGATCGCGTGGTGTCTAGTAAGGGCGCCTATAGTCAGCCTGCCTCCGGCGGCCGTGATCGAGTCTAGTCCGGGGATTCTGTTGATGTCGACGATATAAGACGGAGAGCCAAGCCTGAGCTTCATCACCGGGATAAGGCTCATCCCGCCCGCAAGAACCTTGGCGTCCGACCCGTGCTTCTTGAGCAAAGAGGTAGCGTCCTTCAGCGTGGTGGGCGCAAAGTACTCGAACTTCCGAGGGACCATGTCTCGTTTCTCAACCCCGATTTTGTAGTTAAAGATTATGTCGCTTGCTTGGCTGGCACTCCGGCAAGCGCCTTGTGCGGCAGGTGCTTCCCTCGCTTTGTTGCCACGACGTCCGCCATTATGCTCAGCGCAATCTCCTCGGGCGAGACGGCGCCGATGTCGACCCCGATAGGGGCATGTATGGTCTCGATGAAGGGCTGCGAGACGCCGCGCCTGCGCAGCTCGGCTACATCCTCGCCTACCCTCTGCATGCTAGCAAGCAGGCCTGCGAACCGGATATTCTTCTTCGACAGGACCTCGAGGATGCCGGCGTCGCGCTCGCCCTTTGTGAGGACCACGACCGAGTCGGATTCCGTGAAAGCGAACTTGTTGAGGTCGTAGTCGAGGTCGGTGATCAGGGTGTCCGGGTCCTCGCTCAGCACAGGCAGATGGTCTACTACTATGGTCTCGAAGCCGAGCGCCTTCCCAAACTTGACGAGGCTGTCCTCGATGTCGTCCTTACCGCCCTGACCGACGAGTATCAGCCTGTCAGCGGGGAGGTAGGGGTCCACGTAAATCTCCATCATACCACCACAGTTGGTCTCGACATAAATCTCATCCGGGTTAGAGCTTTTCAGGGTACCCTCCAGCGCATCCTTCGCATCCTCCAGGTAGACCTTGACCACCTTTGCCTTGCCCGTGCGAAGAGCGTCCAGCGACATCGTCGCTATCGCGCTTTCCGGGCACACGCCGCCGACGGTGCCGTAGATTATCCTGCCCTCCTTCGAAACCACCGCCTTGAACCCTGGCTTTCCCAAGGTCGAGCCGTGGATCCTGACGACCGTGGCGATCGTGAACGGCTCCCTCCTCTCGGCGAGCTCGTTGAGGAAGCGCGTGAAGTCGATGACCTTGGTCAAGGATGCCCGAAGAAATTTCCCCCGCGAGTTATTTATGCGTGTCGAGAGGTGACTCACGTCACGGTGAAATGGAGGAACAGGATGTCGCCCCATTCGTCGCCGCCGACGACGGTGTAGACTCCTGGCTGAAGCGCCTGCATCGGGACGCCTACCTGGGGAGACGGCCAGTAGCCGCTGACGGTATCGGTCGCGTTCACGGATATGTCGAAGCATGGGTTCGGAGTGCACATCGCGTATACCTCTGCATTCGAGCTGAAAGGCGAGAAGTCATACGCCGTGATGCCGGCCACAAGAAGCGGGCAGTTGTAACCGCCCGGCGCGTAGAGCGGGAGGGGCGCTGCCGCCGACGCGTTGGTCGCGAGGTAGTAGCCCGAAAAGACTGCGAAGCCCATCGGCTGGTTGTCGGTTCCACATGGACCGTCGGACAGATATCCGACCGACCAGTCCCTGACCGCGGTAAGATAGTTGGCATAGGCGAGGGTGTTGTAGTCGACGAGCGATATTCCCAAGGCCTGTCCCTCCGACAGCGACGTGGCATTGATCGAGAGTGTGAGCCGGACACCGTTGGTGCCATTTACCGACGCGCTGGGCCGGAGGGGTGGCGAGTCACCTATTGTCGGGGTCGGGGCCACCGTAGTCCCCGGGTTGCGGGGGTCGTGTCCATAGGCCACCGAAGCGACAGCTGCTAGAGCGACTAGGCCGAGGACTAGTCCCAGAAACCAACGCATCGACTCTCTCGTCCACCACGCCTGTAAAATAGCTTTGTCCGAAGGAGCGAAGAATAAATTAGCACCCGGCCCTTCAACGCCGCGATGTCTCAGCGAACCCGGGAGTCAGCGGTTCTCGACTGGCTTCTCGAAGAAGACCAGCCCGCCGTTAGGTACTTCGCGCTCACCGACCTGCTCGACCGACCAGCCTCGGACGAGCAAGTCAAGACGGCGAAGTCCCAGATTGCAAGCAAAGGATGGGCGATGGACATCCTCGGCAAACAGAAGAAAGAGGGCAACTGGGAATCGCGGAAGGACCTCTACGGACCGAAATACACCGGGTCCAACTGGATGATGCTGATACTCTCCGACCTCGGCCTCAACTCTAGCGACCCGAGGATAGACAGGGCCGCTCGGCTATTCCTCCATGACTGGCTGAGAAAGGACCTCAAGGAGGGAGACGCGGAGATCTGCGTAGTCGGAAACCTCGCAAGGTTCCTGACCCGGTTCGGTTACTCTGACGAACCCAGGGTCAAGTACATCTTCAACTGGATCGTAGAGCATCAGAAGGAGGACGGCGGATGGCACTGTTTCGAATCTGAGACAGGTACGCTGGACTGCTGGGAGGGGCTCGCAGCCTACGCCGCGCTGCCCAGGGAGGCGTGGACCCGTTCAATGAAGCGGTCGGTCGAGCGCGGAGCTGAGTTCTATCTGGACCGCAGGCTGACGGAGGAGGGCCAGCGCTATGTTCCGTGGTTCCGTTTGCACTATCCCAACCACTACTACTACGATTTCCTGGTCGGGCTGGACGTTCTGACCGCTCTCGGATATGGTGGGGATAAGAGGCTGGAGCCGGCCCTCGCGTTGCTAAAGAGCAAGCGAAACGCAAGAGGTCAGTGGAAGATCGAGGCCGCTCACCCGGATATCGGTCGCGGAGCGAACTACTCACAGAGGAAGAAGCCCACACCGTTCCAGCTCGAGGAGGTCGGGAAGCCCAGCAAATGGGTGACGCTAAAGGCCACCAGGATACTGAAGAGGGTCGACGAGAGCTGATGGTCCTCGGGGTCCCGTGACGTCCCGCGACGCCTTCCATTCAGCGCGAGAAGGATTCAGAAGGCTGACTTCTTCCCTCGGTTCATGATTCCCTTGGGGTCGACGGCGTGTTTGATCTTGCGAGCGAGTAAGAGTCTTTCGCGCGGCCCGAGAGCGTCGATCTCTGGGACGAGCGCCGAGCCGACTCCGAACGTAGAAGCGGGCGTGCCTTCCAGACCGATCACCGCTCTCGCTATGTTCCGGGATATGGACTCGTATTCCTTGACCGCGTCGGGGTCGTTGTCGTCGAACATCATCCTTATGCTCGAAGAGCACTCCATCGAGGGCATAATCACGAAGTAGCCTGTACCTACGGCGGAGACCTTCTTCGCCGTGGCGAGAAGCGCGCCGCTTATCCTGGCGAGCTTCGGAATCCTGTAGAGAGGGACTGAAGGCAGGCACGTGTGCACTTTGAGCTTTCCCGTCTCCTTCGACAGCCACGAGGTGATCTCGGTCTTTGACCTCCAGTACAAGTCGACGATTTTCTTGTCGTCCAGAAGCCGACCACCGTTCCTCTTCACGATGCTGGCGGACGCCTTCTGCGAGAACCGGGTGACCTCCTGGGACCCGGAATGGCTGACCACGAGGAACGCGGCCGCATCCTCTACTCCGAGCGCCTTCACGCGGGGGTCCTGGAGATCGATCAGCGGAGCGAGTCCTTCGATCATGAACCTCTGTCTGTCCTCAATCTCGATGCACTCGGGGTAGAGTCCCGAGTCGAGGATGTCGTAGCAGGTCGCGACCGCGTCCGGCAAGCGTGGAAAGGCATAGATCCCGACCTGCCTCGACTCCGGGAGCGGGAATACCTTGAGGGTCACCTGCACTACCACTCCGAGAGTCCCCTCCGCAGAGGCGAACAGATCGCTCAT
>JASHPA010000071.1 GCA_030038365.1 Nitrososphaerales archaeon | reverse complement strand
TCGAGGTTGAAACCGTGCGGAGGAGCATACTCGAGCCTTATCTCGCCCGTGATGTAGCACACGGGCGTCCTGATCGACTTGAAGTAGGACACTTGGCTCGGCGCATTATCCGCTCCCGACCGCTTATTACCTGTTCAAACCAATTTTCCGTAAATCTTAGGGTCTAACGCCTCAGCTTCTCCGAAACGAGTCCGGGAATCTCCGCCGGCGTCATCGCAACCTGCACCCCCGCATCCCTGAAGGCGGAGATTTTCGACCCGGCCGTGCCCAAGTTTCCATAGATTATGGCACCTGCGTGTCCCATCTTCTTCTCCTTGGGAGCAGCCCTCCCCGCTATGTAGGCGAAGACGGGTTTCGGGAATCTGGTATCAGAGATGTAGTGGGCGAGGCGCTCCTCGGAGTCGCCTCCTATCTCGCCGACGGCGACGACCGCGTCGATGTCGCCCCGCCCGCGGACCCAGTCGAACCAGTCGATCATCGTGGTCCCATTGATGGGGTCCCCGCCAATCCCCAGAGCGAGCGACTGACCGAAGCCTGCGAGCGACAGCTCGTTGGCGATCTCGTACATGAGCGTCCCGCTGCGTGAGAAGAGCGCGATCCGGCCCGGAGTGAAGGAGGGCACCGGCATTATACCCATCTTGACCTTGCGAGCAGGGATGATGAGCCCAGGGGTGTTGGGGCCGATGACCGTCACGCCCTTCGAGTTGGCCAGGTCTACCGTCTTCAGTTCATCTCTTATCGGGACGTGTTCGGTAATCGCGACTATCAGCTTTATGCCCGCCGAGATTGCCTCTTCCACGGCCGAATAGAAGTGTTCTGCAGGGACGAAGATGATGGAGCATTTGGCTCCGCTCTTCTGGACGGCCTGGGGGACAGAATCGAAGACTGGGACGTTCTCGACCCATTCGCCGAACTTCCCCGGCGTGACTCCAGCCGCGACGTTGGTCCCGTAGTCGAGCATTAACCTCGTGTGGAGGCTTCCGAATCTCCCAGTAATCCCCTGGACGATGACAGGTTCACCCTGTTCCGGGAGTATCACGCCGCACTCACCGCTGCGTTCACCGCTTCCGGCGCCGTTGGGTAGAGTTTGACAGAGGTGCCAGCGAGCAGCTGCCTGGCCTTGTCCTCCTCTGCCCCGCTTATCCGAGCGTAGACAGGCTGGGTGGGGCTCTCGGCGACGATGTTCTTGAGCCCGGCTGCGACGTCGGTGGTGCGGGTTATTCCTCCGAATATGTTGACCAGTATCCGCTCTGCGTTCGGGAGCTTCTTAACGAGACGGAGGGCAGCCTCGACTCTCGACTGCTGCGAACCGCCTCCCAAGTCCAGGAAGCACGCCGGCTTGCCGCCTGCGTCGGCTACGAGGTCCAGAGTGGAGAGCACCAGGCCGGCGCCGTTGCCGATGACCGCGATGCTGCCATCGAGCCTCACGAAAGCGAATCCTTCCTTAGTGGCCTCTCGTTCGAGCGGGTCCTCGGGCGGCAGCTGGAGGAAATCGGGATGTCTGAAGAGCGCATTATCGTCCAGGATGACCTTGGAGTCGAGCGCAAGGAGGGAGCCGTCCGGAAGTATCGCGAGCGGGTTGATCTCCGCCAGCTCGCATTCCTCCTCCCTGCACAGCCGCTCCAGGCTCAGGGCGATGCTGACGAAGTCTGACCTCGTCTTCCCTGAGAGCTCGAGGCGGGACGCCACCGATTCGGCCGCCGCCTGGCTCAGGCCAGAGATAGGTACGGGCTCTATAACCTCGCCTTCCGCCGATTCCACTTCCACCCCTCCTGCCCTGGTCGCTATCACCACGAAGCTTCTTCGACTCCTGTCGAGGCTCACGGAGAGGTACATCTCGCCGGAGTGAGGAGAAGCGCGCTCGACGAGCAGCGCGCCGGGTTTCTCTCCGCCTATTCTCAGGTCCATTATCCTAGATGCGTCCCTGACGGCATCGGCTTCCGAGTTCACCACCGCCACGCCTCCCGCTTTTCCTCTGCCTCCTGCCAGCACCTGGGCCTTGATCGCGGCCGGAAGGCCCACCGCCTTCACGGCGTTCGTCACCTCAGAGGGAAAACGCGCGATCTGCGAAGCGGGTACGGGGATCCCGTACGTCTTGAACAGCTGTTTTCCCTCGTACTCGAGCAGTCGCATGATTCGGACGCCCCGAGGTGCGTTCAATAAAGTTAGCGGGGCTTCGAAGACATCATCCATCAAACATAAATAACATCGTGAGGCCTTTCGCCCGAAGAAAATGAGCACAGAACGAGAGAACCACACAATCTTTGTCGGGAAGAAGCCGACCATGAGCTACGTACTCGCCTGCCTGACGCTGTTCCAGAACGGGACGGGCGACATCACCCTCAAGGCGCGTGGGCGCGCAATCTCAAAGGCCGTTGACGCGGCTCAGATAATCACCAAGCGGTTCGTCCCAGGGGTCACCGTGAAACGGGTCGACATCGCGACGGAACAGGTGAAGAACATCGAGTCGGGCGCCATGAGCAACGTAAGCTCGATGGAAATCCACCTTTCGAAGTAAAACGACGCTTATTTTCAGGGTGTATCCTGAAAATCGGCTTTCAAGCCGCAATTTTTATATTGCTTCAGAGAAGTGGCTTTTCTGATATCTTGCCGCTAAGGATTCCTATTTGCGCATTCGACGCAAAGACGGGCATCCTGTGTGCCAAGTGTCAGGCTAAGCTGACGGCAGGTCAGATAACTGATGCGGACATACAGGTCTCAAAAGCGCTCGTCAAGCTAGCCGAGAAGATACCGGACGTCAACAAGATGACGCTTCTTCGCAGCTTTCAGGTCGACGGTAACTATGTCCTGGAGGTCGAGCAGGCGGACGCAGCGATAGTCCGTTCGAAACCGGAGATCAAGCAGAAGCTCGAGGAGCAGCTCAAGGGGAAGGTCTGGGTAATCGGCTCGTCGAACTCCGACAGGAGATTCCTTGAGGACCTGTTTTATCCGATCAGGTTGCTGACCGTCAACACCGTCTGGCTGCCGGACGGGAGCAAGGTCACCAAGGCCATCATTCCGGGCAGAAGGGTAGAGCGCCTCTCCGGCGAGATCGAAATCCTCAAGAAGATCGTGAAGCAGGTAAAGGGCATCGAGCTGATGGTCGAGTTCGAGCGCGAAGCGACGCTGAGGCTCTAGAATATCACGATACAGCCGGCGTCCTGGGAAACCCCGTCAAGTGTCTGGGCGGTCTCGCCCACGGGGCGCGCAGTCGGGAGTCACGTAATCCAACAGCCCGAAATCCCGCTGAGCGGATTCGCGTCACCTCCTCGAGCATCTGTTTGGGTATCATGGCTGCCGTCGAGTTTTCGAGCCTTCGGACCTCTCCCTCGAAGACCGCATGCGGCAGTGGATGCTATACGTGATAACCGTTGAAACTCGCGCAGGCCGGAAGCCCCGGGACCGTGGTCCGGGTTCTCCAACCCCAAAAGTCACGGTTGCAGGCGCTCGGGGTCCCTCGGAAAGAGCGCCGCTTCCTTGACGCTTGGAAGGTTGAGAAGCGTTGCGGTCAATCTCTCGATTCCCAACGAGAACCCGCCGTGCGGAGGGACACCGTAGCGGAACGGTTCTGTGAACCACTTCAGTCCTTCCTCGTCCATTCCCTTCTCTCTGATTTGCTGGATCAACCTCTCATGACGGTTCTCCCGCTGTCCCCCCGAAGAGAGTTCCAGCCCCTTGTACAGCAGGTCAACCGACCTCGCATAGCGCTGGTCGCCGTCGATGCGCATGACATAGAACGGCTTTATCTTCGAAGGGAAGTGGTTGACGAAGAAAAAGTCCGAGCCGAACTCAGATTTCACGTAGTCGGTCAGCAGCTTCTCCGACTCCCTGTCGAGATCCTGGTCCTCCGGTAGCTTGTGCCCGAGCTTCTCTAGCGTTCCGTAGACCTCCGGGAAGGTGATGACAGGGAAGGGGGTCTTGGGCACTTCGAGCCGGATTTGCAGCAGGTCGAGCTCCGCCTGGCATTCATCGACAAGGCGTTTCACCCCGCTTGCAATCATCTGCTCCTCGACACGAATGGTGTCGGTCTCGTCAGTGATGAACGACATCTCCGGGGCAATCGTCCTGTGTTCGCTCATATGCCGGGGTGTGTGAGAAAGCTCTGCCCTCCAGTTGGCTCCCAGGTCGTAGACACGCGCAAGACCGCCCGCTATCGCGAGTTGCCTGTGCAGCTGAGGGTCCTGGCGAAGGAACGCGGGGCGTCCGTAGAAGTCTATCTTGAAGACCTCCGAGCCACCTTCGGATATGCCACCCAGGATGCTCGGCGTGAAGACCCTGATGAAGCCCTGCCCGCGGAGGTAGCTCTCCATTCCGGCGACGAGCACGTCCTCGACCTTGAAGACGGCAGTGCTTTCGGGTCTCCTCAGGTCAAGCGTGCGCCACTGGAAGCGCGTCTCGAGGTTCGCATCGGTCACGCCTCGCGGATCGAGTGGGAGGGGAGTGGCGGAAGGAGAGAGGACGACGAGCGCATCCGGGATCACCTCGAAGCCATTTCGAGCCTGCTTTGCATCTTTTACCGTCCCGGTGACTGTGATAACATCCTCGGGATGGAGGGCCGAGACCGTGTTCATGAGCTCGGGGCTCACGGCCTTTCTCGGCACCGTAACCTGTACGATCCCGTCCCTGTTGCGCAGGAGGACGAAGTTTATGCCTCCAAGGAGGCGTACGTCATGCACCCAACCGGAGACGGTGGCCTTCTGACCTACCATCCCCTTCAGCGCGGCCATCGAGGGGATATCATCCAAGGCGTCGCCCGCTGCCGTCGGCGGCTTTATGAAGCTTGAAGAGCCGAAAGGCTTTGCTGCGAAGGTGGCAGGCGCCTAGGCCCGGCGGTCCCGCTGATGCCCGTCAGACTCTTAGTGCTTTCTTTCTGCTCGGGATTGCGAAGGCCCCGACCAGGGCAAGCAGGACCGCATTGGCCGCCAATACCAGTCCTACGCTCCACGGGATCGCGATAGAGCTGCTCGAACTGCTGGAAGAGGTCGTTGTGGTCGTCGTCGGCGCGGAGGTGGTCGTCGTTGAAGTCGTTTCTGACGTCGTGGTAGAGGTGGTCGTTGTCGGAGAGGAGCTTGTCGTGGTCGAAGTGGTAGCCTGGGTGGTCGACGATGTCGGCGTGCCCGTGGAGACGGAACCCACCGAGAACAGCACAGCGCTGTCGGTACCGTAACAGGTCACCAGGATGGAACCTGTCGTTGGGTCGTAAGCAACTTCCATGGCACCCGAGCCAGCGCTCACGGTCGAGGTGACGGTGTTGCTGCTGTCCGATATCGTCGATATGCTTCCCGAGCCGGAGTTCGCGACTATGATCTCTCCCGTGATGTACGCCGAGTAGAATGGGCCGCTTCCCACGGTTATCGTGTCCGTCACGCTGTTGCTCGAGTCTGAGATGACCGAGACCGTGTTCGTACCTGAGTTCGAGACGTAAAGGTCTCCGTTCGAAGGATCGTAAGTTATGCCCCTCGGGGTCGATCCGACTGCTACCGTCGTCACTATGGCGTTCGTCGCGGCGTTGATTACGGTAACGGATCCGGTTCCCGTTGAGACGAAAATCTCCCCTTTGGCGGAATCATACGCGATGCCAGTCCCATCTCCGCTGAGGCCAATGTTCGCCGTCACGGCGTTGGTACCCGCGTCAATCACCGCGACTCCTCCGCTACCTTGCGAATCCGCCACGAAAACCTCATTCTGCGCGGAATCGTAGACCAGGCCGCGTGGATCGGTGATCCCGGTGACGTTGGCGGTGATGGCGTCAGTAGAGTCAGATATCACAGACACCTGGTTCGACCCACTCACCGAAACATAGATCGAACTGCTCGAAGAGTCATACGCGAGGTCGGTCGGTTGAGTTCCGACGTGTATGTTAGGCCCCACGCTGCCGGTCGCGCTGACTACCTGGACTAGATCGTTCCCATAGTCCGTCGCGAAGTATTTCCCGACCCCGGAATCGAAGACTACGCCATATGGCTCGGAAGAAAGTGTTACGATCTTGGTTGCCGTCGGAGCCGCCTGAGCCACGGGAACGAGGAGGGGGCCCAGAACCATCAGCCCGAGTACGAGCGAAACAGCCAGAGTTCTTGCGTTAACTACGCGATGAGGCAAATGCCGTCGCTATCTATCGGTTCGAAGTTACTTTTTAACGATTCCCAAGAGTTGTTAGAGAATCCTTGGGGACGGCCCGGTATCTTTCGGGAATTCGAGGACCGGCGCGGCACCGCGCGTGCCGCCTTTGCCTGCTGCCGGCGCCTGTCGGGGAATGTCGAAGCTAGAGCGCCTTGAACTGCTCGGTCCAGTTGGCGTACGCCCTCAGCATCTCGGGGGAGACGCTCGGCTTCCTCGCTTTCATTATCTCTTTGAAATCGGTCATGACTATGGGCCTCGGCTGCGCTGTCTTGTCGAGGGCGCGGCCGCTCTCGAATAGCTCCCTGACGACCCTAAGCTGGCCGCCCTGACAGATGTCTCTGATGTCGGAACCCGAGTAGCCCTCAGAAATCCTCGAGAGATCCTCGAGGCTTATCGTTGGGTCGACGTTGATGGGGGCCGTGTAGGTCTTGAACATGGATATTCGGCCCTCAAAGTTTGGTAGCGGTACGTAGATACGTTTCTCAAACCTGCGAAGGAAGGGCCAGTCGAGCGCCCACGGCTTGTTGGTCGCCCCGATGGTGTACAGGTGCGAGTGCTTGCCCTTGTCCTGGATCCCGTCCATCTCCTTGAGGAACTGGTTTCTGACGCGTATCTCGCCTCCCACCTCGTTGGAGCGGGAGCCCAGCAGCGAGTCGAGCTCGTCGATGAAGATTATGACCGGGTCACCCTTCTCGAGCAGCTTCCGCGCCTCGTTGAAGAGCTTCGAGACGTTCTTTTCCGCCTCGCCGAGCCACTTGGACATGATCGAGGCGGCGTCTATCGAGATGAAGTAACCATTGATCTCGGCTGCGGTAGCGGCTGCGAGGATAGTCTTGCCGCATCCCGGAGGGCCATACAGGAGCATGCCCCGGGGCCAGCCTAGCGGGAAGAGGTCGGGCCTCTCGAACGGGAAGACTATCGACTCCCTTATGGCGCGCTTCGCGTCCTCCAGCCCTATGACGTCGTCCCACTTTACGTTGGGCTTCTCCTTGACCACGAGCTCGTTGAAGGTCGACTTTAGCTGCTGGACCATCTGAGGCCCCTTCGCGCCGCTGTCGACCGCCGCGTTGCCGTTCCCGTTACCATTACCGTTACCATTACCATTACCGCCGGCGATGGCTACCGGGGCGAAGGAGGATTCATCGTTTTGCATATCGCGAGGAACCAGCCCGTGGGCCTGCTGGATCGCCTTGACCCTTTCCTGGTAGAGCCCGGCGCGCTCCATGTAGTGCCTGTTGAGCTTATAGTCGGGGTAGAGGTGGACCAGCTTGATCAGCGTCGATATGGCCTTCTGGTACATCTGTATGGCCATGCCGTGCGCCCCCTGCGAATCGAGACGTATCGCCTCGCCCGCGTACTTCCTGGCATCTTCTTCGAGCTCTCTAGCAGCTACTACGCTCATCGTGATGATTCACTCCCCGACTTGACCTTCTCCTGGGCTACGAGGTGTAGCATCGACAGCTCGACCTCGTCCATCGGGATGCCCAGGCTGTTCGACGTCTCTGAGACGTCTATCACCCCGTTGTGGTCCTTCGCATACTTGAGGACCTGTGTCTCGACATGCGGGTCGACCCGGCTGGAGAATATCGTTCCCAGGACGGGGCTCTCCTCTTCATAGTCGTCGCCGGTCGCCAGAATCGGTACCCTGTCGTCGACCTGACTGATATCCTCGTCGAGCGCGCTAGGCATGACCTCCATGCTCCGCTTAAGCTTCTGCGCCTGCTCGTCGGCGAACATCCTAGCCTGCGCCACGAGCTCCTCCGCGTTCTCGTTCTTGATGTCCACCTGGATGGTGGGCGAAATCTGGCCCAGCTTCGACATGGTCTCAGCCAGCGTGTTGTTGATGCTCTCGGAGGTAGCGCCGAGCGCAGGGACGAAGCCCTCCATCGTCTGGCTCACGGCCTGAAGCGTCCTGGACGCCGAGGTCATGTGCGCCATTGCGTCTGCTACCTCCATTATGCTCTGAAGCCTCAGAGTTATCTGGATGAGGGCGAGCTCGCTCGCTTCGACGGCCTTCATGGTCTTCTTGACCTCGGCGTGTTCGGCGGCGAAGATGCTAGCCTTGGGCCTGTTCTTCTCCTGAAGGGCTCTGGTCATCGAGTCGAACAGGCTCTTCCTCCTTTCGCCGAGCCTTATCTTCGTGTTCTCGAGCTCGCGTCTATGGAACTCCAGTTCCTTGAGCGCGACTCCGACCTTCTCCTTGTACTCGCCGTCGTTCTTGCCTCCGCTGAGCTTCAGCGAGCTAAGCATGCCCACGATAATCTCCACTAACCACTGACGGCTGCCTGAACGGAAAAATGGTAATCACCATCTTGGTCAACAAATAGCAACAAATAACTGAACAGTTGACGAACTTTGACAATACCTTGCGAGAGGAATCCAACCAGTTTCGCACCGCGACGTTCGTTTCCGAAAAAAGAGTAGTAGAGGGGGTTGTCACCGTGAGACTCGTTCGCCCCACGGGTTGAACCCCGCTCTTGTTTCTTCCTAAGATGTCTCTTGGGAGCCTTCCATCGAGGGAAGTCCAGAGGGAATCTCTGGGAACTTCTCCTTCATCCTCTGCTCTGCCACCGCCGCCGCTTCGGCAAGGACCTTCTCCGCGTCCTCGTTGGCAGCCTCGAAGTTCAGCGAGTATCCGCCCACCGTGCCCGCATCCACGAGGATGCTGCTGAGCAGGCCAGATATCTCTCCGATCTCTCCTTCTGCCTCCGGGAGCACGCTGACGAGTCCCTGTCTTACGCTGCGAATGACGGACATTGCAGGGGTCAGGGTCACTACGATGTCTCCTAGCTCCGTGATGGTGTTGAGTCTGAGGGTGATCTGCTCGAGAGCCAGCTTGGCCTGTGTGACCATTCTGTTCATCTTCCTGACTTCAGCGAGCTCGTTCGCATAGACAGAAGCATGCTGTGAGTCGTGCTTCTGGATAGACGAGACGACCTTGTTGAAGATCGATGCATCCCTCTCTCTCAGCTTGGCGGTTGTCGCGTCGAGCTTTGCGACCTGGACTTGGATCTGTCTGATGGCTAGGTCCAACCTCGGCTTCAGTGGACCCGGGTTCCGGACGGAGTCACGAACGCGCGTCGTGAGTCCCTGTGAGTTAGTTTTCTCCCACTTGCTGGAAAAAGTGCTCATGGGCCTCGATATCGAGAAGATGTGGATAAATCGCCGGCGTCACCGGGATGGCTGTCACTGCGGTGACAGGGGTCTCGGTGACAACGAATCTTGACGCGAAGGTTCACCAAAGATGACCCCCTGCCTTATCGTGATTGCTGCGCATCTTGGACAAGGTGGCTTCGGGAACGACAGGAGGGAGCTCATTTTCGATGAGGTTCGCGAATGAACCACGCGACCTTGCGTCCGGTCTGCAGGGTTTCGGCCTGACCGACTACGAGGCGAAGGTGTACGTTGCGCTGCTCTCGAACGGTCCCAGCACGGTGAACCAGCTGCAGTACGCAGCGGCAGTCCCACGGACCAAGGTCTACCAGGTTTCGCAGCAACTCGTGAGGAAGGGAGTCCTGAGGGAGCTCGAGGGAAAGCCAGTAAGGTTCGAGGCGCTTCCTCCCGAGGTCTTCCAGAACGCGCTGAGCGAGAGGGAGCGCAGCATAAAGTCCCTGAGGAGGGTGATGACCTCCCTGAAGAAGGTGAGGGAGAGGAACATCATGCCCCAGGACTCGATAGAGGAGAGGTATCTCTCGCTCGGGTCCCAGAGCGTCCTCATCAAGCTCAAGGAGGGGATTCTGGGCTCTCAGCACAGCCTGAAGTGTATCGTGGATGGCTGGGGGTTCCACCTGATACAGGAATGCACAGAGGAGCTGGAGACAGCGTGCCGGCAGGACGTCGAGGTAAGAGTGATCTCATCGGTCCCTCCCGCGCTACCGACCTTCCCGTTCGCCTCGTCGAGGATGAAGATACGCTACGGAAAGCACATGCAGGGGCGCAGCGCGTTCATCATAGACAGCACAGAGGTCATCATAGTGAACAGCCAGACGGGCCGGGGCTTCCAGTTCACCCTCAGCGAACTCAAGGGGGTGGTCGGTGACGACCTCTTCTCCGAGTTCTGGCGCAGCTCTACCGGGAGCAGGACTCTCGCCGCCGCCTCCAATACCGACAACCTTCAGTTCCTCGTGGATAGCCAGAGGATGAGCAAGCTCTTCGTCGAGGCGGTCTCCAAGGCGGTGAAGGACGACCGGCAGATAGAGGAGATAGGGCAACAGTTCCTCAGCGTAATCTGGGAGAAGGTCGACCCGAAGATCAAGCAGGAGAGCTTCGAGTCGTCGGTGAACCTGATCGTAGCGCTGATGCAGGAGGAGCTGGGAGAGGACACGACCGCAGAGTACGACCCCCTCACCCGCATATTCAGGCTCGAGCTGCCCGGTTACCAGGAAGGCACGCCGACATCGGCATGGTACTTTGCCCTGGCCGGTCTGCTGAAGAACGCGGGCATCAAGAACGAGCTGCTGCACGACATGCCCTTCCCCGAGGCAAGAAACCGCATAATCCAGAGGAAGTTCGCCGCAAGCAGCTAGTCGACGGCGGCCCAGACGAGTACCGCGATCACCATCAGGAATCCGCCGGCGATTCCCGCGAGCACGGCGTCGGCAATATCCTGATTGGCGCCGAAGGCGGCCGCGAGGTCGGCGAACGAGCCTCCGAGCAGCCACGCCAGGAAGCCCAGAACATACCCGAAGAGGGCAAACCCCAGGAGGATTGTCTTTCTGCCCATTTTGCTTGGAATTGGCGGCCCTCGATACGTAATAAACCCTGCTTCGGTGCTACCCGCCCGTGAGACGGGCTTTCTTCCCGGTTCCCGTCATGGTGTCGCGCCCTGAGTCACGTCCCCTGAGAGCGTAGATCACCCTCAGGAAGCAGAATCTGTACACCAGCTCCACGGCGGACAGGCTGACCGCCATCCAGAACAGCAGATCGTCGAAGAACCTGGCTGGGTTCACGCCGCCCAAGAAATATCCGAAAAGGGACACGCCTCCCGTCATCATGTCCGCCGTCCAGTGCCATGAAAGCGGCCAGCCCCAGGCGTAACTCGCTATGCCGACGTAGGTCCTCACCGTCCCGAAGAGGAAGACCAGCGCGACGGCGAAAGCGAACGCTATAGCCACCAGACACGCTTGTCTGAGCGCAGCGCGCATGATTGCATGTTCCCCCTCCGGCGCAATCTAAGTCTTCTGCGTCCAGGGCCCGCGGAGGGTCGGGCAGGGATGAAAGACATCATATGGAGGCAGGCTCCCGAGCCAGACTTGCTCCCGACCACGGGCCCGAGAAGGCGCCGGGCCGCGAGAGTATCGCCATGGGAGGGGTGCAGCACCGACGGTCGTCCCCTTCAGTCTCATTTGCTTCCTCGCTGCGTGCTATCTCTACCGGGACCATGGAAGCAGCTTCGCCGAAGCCCTGCTCGCAGGCGCGCCCGACATGCTGTGGTCCCCGCTCAGCGAAGGGGACGGCCGGAAGGGAACCCCAGAAGAGTTAACAAAGAGAGAAAGTCAGCGAGCGAGAGTTGGCACAGAAGGAGGAGTTCGCGTTCATCTCAGACGTCCACTCCAACCTCGAAGCACTTAGCGTCGTCCTGGACGATATCGGAGGGTTGAGCATATTCTGCCTGGGCGACACGGTGGGGTACGGGGCCTCGCCCAACGAGGTCATCGAACTCCTGGTGCGGAGACGGGCCACCATGATAATCGGGAACCATGACCGCGCCGCGCTGTCCGCGAGTCCGGCGACTTTCAACGCAAGAGCTGCCGTCGCGGTCATGTGGAACTCCAAGCAGCTGACAGACGAGAACAGACAATTCCTTCAGGGGCTGCCCAGGGAAAGGAAGCTCGAGCTGGCAGGGGTGCCCTTGTACATGACACATGGGAGCCCCGACGACAACCTCGGCGAGTATGTGTACCCGGTGACGCACTCCGACATGTTCGACCACTATCTCAGGAAGCTAGGCGTGAAGGTCATCGCGCTGGGGCATACGCATCTCCCCTTCTCCGCCGTCGATAGAGAGGGCATTGTTTTCAACCCGGGTTCCGTCGGGCAGCCGCGCGACGGCGATCCCAGGGCCTCCTACGCCGTGCTCACAGTCAGCGATGGGAGGGCTACGGTCGAGCACCGCAGAAAGGATTACGACATCGAGACCAGCGCGAAGAAGATCATTGAGGCGGGGCTCCCCAGGTCGCTCGCCGAACGGCTGTTCATCGGTCAGTGACCCTCAGGTCACGTCGATGTATATCGGGCGGCCGTCCAGCTCATCCTCTTCCCACTCGCCGTCTTCGGTCTTCTCAGACAGTATCTGTACGTCTTTGACCCGCACGAGGTAAGCCAGCTCCTTCTCGAGCGGCCTTAGGAGCGAGGTCATCTCCTCGTCAAGGCCTGCGACCCGAGCTCTCGTGAGGATGTCGGTGGGGGAGTATCCCCTGGCCTTGCGCAGCGCCTGCAACCTGCGGGCTACGTCCCTCATGAGGCCTTCGGCGATGAGCTTGTCGTCTCTGACCTTCTCCACCGCGACCAGGACACGCCCCTTGGCCACCGCCTCCCAGTCGCCGGTCCCCTTGATGTTGAGGTCGTAGATTTCCGAAGGGACCCCCAGTTCTTGACCATCCACGGTGACCTTCGGGGGCCTGGCGCCCTGGTGTATCTCCCAGGCCGCGTCGCCTTGAATGGGCCTGAGAGCGCGCGAGACCGCGCCGGACTTCTCCTTGTAGAGGGCGCCTACCCTCGAGCGGTTCGGGGTCAGCTCGAAGGTTATCGGCAGGTCGGCGACCGAGCTCGCAACGGATACCCGTTTCACGTTGCAAAGCAACGCTATCAGTTCCTTGGCCTCGGTGGCGAGCGGGGTGGCGTCCGGAGGAGCCTTCAGCATGAGCTCCCTCAGGGGCCACCTCCTCTTCAGCTTCGCCTTCATCCTCGCCGCATTGCATGCACTTTCTGCCTCGAGGGCGAGATCGACCAGCTTCCGGTCGTGCTCGGCGGTCTGGGGGATGGCGACCTTGGGAAAGTCCATTATTACGAGCGGGCGCTTCCACTCCCCCTCCAGGAAGACCTCCTGGTAGAGGTACTCGGTCACGAAGGGGGCGACGGGATGGAGCAGCAGGTCGATCGTCTGGAGGGAGTACGTCAGCATGGCATAGATGGCCAAGCGCCTGTCCTTGCTCGCGGGGTCGTCGCTCCACAGCTCGTTCCTGACCATCCTGACGTATGTCTGGGAAAGGACCTCGACCGCGAGCTTCTCCACCAGCTTTGAGGCATCGTTGTAGCGGCAGTCGGCGTAGGCAGCGAGCGTCTCGCGGGAGCCCTGGTCGATGTTCGCGATCAGCCAGCGGTCGACGGTCGTCAGGAGGTTCTTCTCCTGAGCCCAAGCGACGGTGTTGACGCGCGGGTCGAAACCGTCCTGCTGACCGTTCTGTTTCAGATAGACGTGCAGGTGGTAGATGGTGTTCAGGACCTGGTAGGGTCTCGCTTTCATCTCCTTGAGGTCGAGGCTGAGCGTGTCGACGGGTGAGCTCTTCCACATCAGGTAGTAGCGGAGCAGGTCGACCGAGTCATTATTGAGCATACCCAGCGCGTCCACGACGTTCCCCAGGCTCTTGCTCATCTTCCGACCCTTCTCGTCGAGAACATGACCGAGGAAGAGGAAGGAGCGGTACGGAGAGACCGGAGCCCTCTCGTAGATGACATTGAGCACAAGGAGCGTATAGGCCCAGCCTCTGGTCTGGTCTATGCCCTCGGTCAGATGCTCGACCGGGACAAGCTGCTTCCTCTCCTCGTCCGTGAACGACGAGAGCGGCGCTGACCCGCTGTTGTGCCAGGTGTCTAGGACGAAGGGTTCCCTGCGTGCCTCCGAGCCGCACTTCGGACACTTCAGCAATATCCTGTCTATCCACGGCCTGTGCAGCTCGAAGTCCGGCCCGTCGGGCAGCGACACTGCCTGCTCCACGATGCTCTTACGCGAGAACGCGGGGACTTTCTCCTTGCACTTGGTGCACACCCATATCGGGAGCGGCGTCCCCCAGATCCTCTCCCTGGAGATGCACCACGGCGGGGACGCCCTGATGAACTCGATGAACCTGTTGCGGGGCTGGTCGAAGTAGTACTCCACCTTCTCCGCGGCGGCGACCAGGTTCTCCTTGATGCGGTCTATCCAGTAGAAGTACTCGCGTCTGGCGACCCACACGAGCGGATGTCCCGACCTCCAGCAGGTGGGGTACTCGTGCTCCAGCCTTCCGTCGCTGACGAGGTTCCCGCTCTCCTCCAGAAAGTTGGTGACTATCTTGTCCGAGTCCCTCACGAACATACCGGAGAACCGGCCCGCCTCCTCAGTGAACCGTACGCGGTCGTCGATCGGGGCGAAGATCGGGATCTTCCTCTTCATGGCCACCTGGAAGTCCTCTTCTCCGTTGCCCGGAGCGAGATGGACGAGCCCCGTGCCCGTGGCGGTGTCGACAAAGTCTTCGGCCACCACCTTGTGTATCTTGCCCTCCCTGGAGAGCCTCTCGAGACCAGGTATCATGTGCAGAAGCGGATGCTCGTACGTGAGTCCCTCGAGGTCCGCGCCCTTGACCACCTTGATCGTGTCCCCGAACTCGAGATTGAGCTCCTTCGCCAGGGCTTCCTTTCTCTCCCTGCCCACGACCCAGACCTCGTCGCCCATACGCACGTAGGCGTAATCGGCGTCCGGCTTGACCCCCACGAGCTCGTCTGTCACGACCGTGAAGGGCATAGTCGTCCAGATGACAAGGTACGCGCCATCGGACGTCTTTACTTTGTAGTACAGGCTCGGGTCCTCGAGCATCTCGTAGCCGAGAACGGCCTCCGCGTGGCTTAGCGAGGTCATGCAGCTCGGACAGTAGGGCACCACCTTGAAGCCCTCGCCGAGGATGCCGTCGGCCCACGCGCGCTCGAGAAATCTCCACTCCCTCTCGATGTAAGGGTCCCGGTAGGTCATGTAGGCGCCCTCGCGGTCGAGCATCAGCCCCATGAGGTCGTTCGACTCCTCCCATGCGGCCAGGTACTTTGCGATGAGCCTCTTGCAGGCCTCGACCATCTTCTCCTCTCCTATCGCCTTCAGGTCTTCCCACTTGTTACCGGAGAGTCCCAGCTCCTTCTCCGCCTGGAGCTCGACCGGGAGACCCTGACTGTCCCAGCCCGCCCTGAAGACTATGTTCATCTTCGAGAGCGTGCCATAGCGGTACCAGAGGTCCTTCATTATCCTGCCGCGAACGTGACCGATGTGCGGATATCCGTTAAGGGTAGGAGGGCCCTCGACGTAACCCACCAGGGGACTCTTCGCGAGGGCTTCCCGGACCACCTTGTGGAATTCTATCTCGGAGTAGAAGCGTCGTGCTCTTGATTCGGCGGCCTTCCAGTCATAACTAGAGGAGAGGGGCGACTCCGTCCTGGGAGAATCAGCGCTGCTCGATTTTGTAACCACTCAAGGCCCACGCCGGAGGGAAATTCCTTGTTTTAAAAAGGTTAGGAGCGGGTTCAGGTGGCGTCTTTCTTCGGCTCGGCGTCTATCCTGATGTTCCCGACGAGGATGTTACCCACGAAGTTGAAGACGAAGACTATGATAATTGCAATCAGCTCTGATAGAAGGTAGTAAAGGTGAGTGTACGTGGTAAGGGAATACAGGATACCGAGGTTTAGCCCCGTTCCGATCGCTCCGACGATGGCGAATTTGATGCCTTTCGTGATGAACTGTCCTAAGTCGAACCTCAAACCAAACACCGCACGAGCCGGTTATCCGGGCGGGACATCAGCAGGCGGCAGCACCGTGCCATATTTAACGAGGGCGAAAGAGGGTATGCACGAGCAGCGACGATGCCAAAGATATCGTATGAACCCTTCGAGGAGATCGTGGTTCACCAGGTCCTCGAGTACGACAACAAGACCTTCTTCGAAGAGGTCATGCGGCAGAACATCTCCCAGCAGCTGACGGTGATCCCGACGGTCAACTGGATAGACGGGATCGCATTCTCGATCTGGAGGTTCCCCGACACGGACGACGTGGTCAGGGAGGCTCTTGAGGGGAAGATCCACTACTTTGCCGTCTCTTTCACGAGGCTCGCCTTCCAGACGCATTTCACCGTGAACATCGCGAACCAGGAGGTCAGGGTCCCTCTCAGGAAGGTCGACAACAACCCGAACTTTGTGTCCCTGGTCGCGTACCTGAAAGAATTCAAGTCCGATGCCAGGCCCGCGCCGGAGTCTTAGTACTCCGAGAGAAACGTCTGGTATCCCGCCAGCGGCTTGGCATCGAAGCCCTGGTCGCGGAGGTCCGCGGCGAACTCCTGCGTGAATCCGTGCGTCGTGTAGACCGTCTCAGGAGAGACCTCGCGCACGAGGGCCATCAGCTCCTTGTAGTCGCAGTGATCGCTCACCGCGAACGCGTAGTCCGCCCCGAGCGAATACGCGTAGCCGGGGTCAGCGGCCCAGCCGCTGAAGGCGATGAAGGCAGCTCCGAAGTCTTTCCTCAATCTCTTTGCCACCGCTCCGCGCGAGCTCATCATCGGGGAGACCATCACCCACGGTCCCCGCGGGAGCCCTGAGAGGTCGGTCCCGACTTTGTTGCCAGCCTTCAGCGATATCCCGCACTCTATGTAGATGTCGTTCATCCGCGCGACCTGCTCGTGTAGGAAGAGGGGAGACCAGCACGAGAAAAGATGGGAGAGTATCTGCGACTTGCCCAGCGCGTAGCCCATCAGCACTACGGGCTTGCCCTTGTCGAAGAGCATCCCGATGGTCGAATTGACCTGCTTCGCGACCTGCTCGATGGGAGGGAAGACGTAGTTGCTCTTCCCGAAGGTCGACTCTGTCACGAGGACCCGGGCCTTCTTCGTCCTGCACCTTCCCATGAACGCACGGTCTCTCCCTGCTGCGTCACCCGTGTAGAAGAGCTCATCCGCGATGCAGATCGCCCTTGCCCCCAGGATGTGCCCCGAGTCGAGAAGCTTCACCCCCTCAGCGGACTCCGTGGTCCTGCCGAGCTCGAACCCGCGGGCTTTCGCCAGCATGCGGGTCTCCTTTGAGGCGAGGACGCGGGTGCCAGGTCCGGGGTTCTGGACGTGGTCCATGTGGGCGTGGGAGATGAAAGTGTAGTCGGAACGGACGGCCCCTCGCGGGTCTAGCGAGTAGGTGGCGCCACCATACTCGATGTTTATCCCGTTTTGCAGGGAAATCTTCGCGTGACCCAAGCCAGCCCTGCTCGCTGGGTCTGGCGCGATTGGTTTATGACGTTATCTGCGCGATTCGGAACCATTTCCAGGCCCCAGCCTTCAGTTCGGCGCGAACGTTCAGATGGTCCAGCAGCCTGACCCTCTCGAGGCGGCGCCAGGCCGTGGTCTCGGGGTTCAGTTCATCCAAGTCGACGTAGAGGGAGCGCGACAGCGTCTTCGCCTTCACCGGGATGGAGAGCTTCGCGACCGCATCGTTACTGCCTCCGTTCCCAAGGCAGATGAGCATAGAAGAGTCATCCCAGAAGACAAGTCCCTCGAAGGGCGGCGGCGCGTCGAGTCTCTCGGTCTGCGCGAACTTCCTGGCCTCGCCCGCGTCGACCGAGTCGAAGGTGGACGCCGAGAAGGACCACTTCGGGGCCCTTCCCAGGAAGAATGAGCCGCGGCCCCCGAGGTCAGCATCGTGGATCATCAGCCACTGGAGCTTCGATCCTGAGGGAGGCGCGATCTTCAGGTCCTTGCCCGCTCCGCCGAGACCTAGCTCTCCCACCAGTAGGGCCTCGAGGAAACGGGAGGCTGCCACCGGGTCGGAACCGCTGCCGCCTATCGCCTTCTTGTCCCCGTCGACCCAGTAGGGAAACTCCCCCGGGACCCCTCCCAGCTTCTCGGCGTCGGTGGAGATCAGCCTGGCGACCTTCTCAAGCTGCAGACCCCCGATGCTCGGGTAGCCTGAGCGGAAAGCGAGGAGCGCGTGCGACAGCGCAGCTCTGGTCCAGTAGCCACCGAGCTGCCCCTCGCCGTAGGTTGGACTGTAATACAGCGCGTTGGTACTGGGTACGGTCCGCGGCCCGTAGCCCGTCTCGAAGTCGGCCTCCAGCAGTCTGTGCACCATCGACGAGGCGAGGTTGTGGTCCAGCAGGTTGTATGAGAGCGCCACTGCCTGATCCGCGGTGAGTTCCTTGTGCAGCCTCCCGCTCGCGTCGAGGTTGAGCGCAAGGTTGCCGCTCTCGGCGTCCCTGAGCGAGGAGTTCAGCGCCGTGGTCATCCTCACGCTACTTTCCCGAAAATCGGCAGAGTCGTTTCCCTTTCCGATCATGTAAGCGACCTGTGCCATGTCGGTCAGAGCTCGCGTAGCCACGAGGTTCACTTCGCTGAGCGTCCCCGTGGGAAAGCCTGAGGCCAGGCGCCTCCTCCAGCCTTCGGGGAAAGCGTGCCCCGACTGGATGAGGCCGGACTTGGACAGAGCTGCGAGGCCCTTGCAGGCCTTGCGAAGCGACGGATACCACTTCTTCGCGAGTTTCTTGTCGCCCTTCACCATGAGGTACCTGCAGGCTGATATCACGAAAAGGGAGGTCTCGAGCGGTCCTCCTCTCCCGGATTGCTGATGAAGGATCAGTCCGTCCTTACCCTGAAGCAACTTCTCCGAATCGAACTCCTTCTCGTAGAAAGAGGGCCGGAGGATCTGCAGGGCGAAACCCACGCCGAGGCGGTCGAGCCTGTCTTCCTCACCCTCGATTGCCTCCATCGCCGCCCTCGCCCACCCAAAGGCGAAGTTATAGGACGGAGAGGAGCACCTGAAGACAGGGCCTGGCGAAGGGGCGGTCGGCTCGCCTCCGCTGCGCGTTGCAGCGCCCAGGTCGGCCAATGCCGCCTCGAGCGAAGAAGGATGATAGAGTGAGGTGGTCCGGAGTTCCGCACGGCCACCCGGGGGCAAGTCCACTTCCCACTGGGTCAGTATCATTATGGCACCGGACATGCCGGCGACGCTGTCGAGAAGCTCCCTGGAACCCATGAGGTCCAGCGCTCTCTGCCTGTCCTTTGTCATGAAGATCGCCGAGGGCCTCGGAGAGAAGCCGATGACCCGGACGCCTGTGGTGTCACCGACATCGTCCATGACGACGTGGTCGCCCCTGTTGAACGCGTTGACCCCTATCTCGCCGGGCGCGTCCCTCTCCCTCCTGAAGTTCATGGTCGTAGGGTCATGGAGTGAGACTATCCTCAAACGGGTGGGCGCGTCGGCCCTATTGGAAAGGACGACGGAACGGGAGTAGCCCGTCGACGCCGTACCCAGAAGTGAGACCGACTGAGTCGATTCGTGTGTCTCTGCCGGCCAAAACTCCACCGCCCCTGGCGAGATCCTTACGCGCGTGTCCTTCGGTCGCTGGGGTATCAGAAATCCTGCCTGCACCCTGAAGACCCCCAGCTGCTCCCTGCCGAAGACCAGGCGGCGCACGCTGGACGTGTAGAGACTCGAGACTGAACCGTCAGGTTCGACTTTGAGCCGCGCAGAGCCCCTGGAGAGGATGACCGCTCGCTTCAGCTGCGATGCTGAGAGTTCCTTGGATTCGGCTAGGCAGACCTCCTGCTGCATCGGGGAATCACTCCCTTCTGCAGAACTAATGCAGCTGGATTCATCCTAGTTGAGCGATGGTTAAGCGGTTCTTTACCTAATTCGCTTCCACTGCGTACCCGAAGTGGTGTCCTGGACAGCTATCCCCTTCGTACGCAACTCCGCCCTTATCTCGTCGGCTTTCCTATAGTCGCCTCTGGCCCTGGCCTCTTCTCTCGCTTTGATGAGTGCCGCCAGTTCCGGGGCGAGCGAGTCCTGCTCGAACTTCATCACCCCGAACACCGAGTCCACCTTCTTCAGCGCCGCTTCGGCCTCCCGGGCGCCCGAAGACGAGAGGGCGCCCTCGTCGATGGCTGTGTTGATGGCCCTCTGGAAACTGTAGTAGGACGCAAGGGCCCGCGGGACGTTAAGGTCTTCGTCCATCGCTTCTTCAAACTCGGTTAGGAATCGTGTAATCAGCTCCGAGCCTTCGTCGTCCGTCTCGCCTTTCACGAGCTTCAGCCGATCGACGAGCTCATCCATCCTGTCGATATTCCTCTTCGCCTGCTCCAGGGACTCGTCGGTAAGGTTGAGTTCCTCCCGGTAGTGCGCACCCATGAGAAAGAGGCGGATCGCCCTCGGGTTGAAGCCCCTGTCGAGGAGCTCTCTCAGCGTCACGAAGTTACCTGCCGACTTGGCCATCTTCTCGCCCTCGACGTTGAGGAATTCGGCGTGAAGCCAGTAGCGCGCGAAGGTCTTGCCGGTCACCGCCTCCGACTGGGCGATCTCGTTCTCGTGGTGCGGGAACTTCAGGTCCTTCCCGCCCGTGTGTATGTCGAAGCTCGGGCCGAGGTACTTGATGGACATCGCAGAGCATTCGATGTGCCACCCTGGCCTCCCCTTGCCCAGCTCCGTCTCCCAGTAGACCTCGCCATCGTCCGGGTCCCAGGCCTTCCAGAGCGCAAAGTCATGCGCGCCCATCTTCTCGTAGTGGTCCGCCGCGACGCGCGCTCCCTCCCTCAGCTCATCGGGCTTCACGCCCGAGAGCTCGCCGTACCTCGGGAAGGTCTTGATAGAGTAGTAGATGGAACCGTCTTCTGCCCTGTACGCCCGGCCGGAGCGCAGGAGCGAGTCTATCATCGCGAGCATTTCAGGGATGTTCTGCGTCGCCCGCGGATAGAACTCTGCCTTGCTGAAGTTGAGCGCTTCCATGTCTCGCATGAACGCCTCGCTGTAGAAGTCGGTCAGATCCCTGAGACTCTTACCCGTCTCCTTCATGCCCCTGATGATGCGGTCCTCGACGTCAGTAAGGTTCTTGACCTGCGTGACTTTGTAACCCTTGTAGATCAGATACCGGCGCAGGACATCTTCAAAGGTGAAGGTGCGGAAGTTTCCGACGTGCGCGTAGTTCCACACGGTCGGCCCGCATGTGTACATGTGGACTTCGCCCTCTTTGATTGGTCTGAATTCCTCGACGGTTCTGCCGAGACTGTTGTAGAGGCGGAGCAATCCCGAGCAGACCTGCTCCTGTTTATGTCATAAGTTCTTCCTTGGCCTAAAAAAGGAAGGAAGGGAGAGCGTTATTACTTCAGCTTACCAATTCTGAATATTGGCTTTCCGCAAGAACCGCACGTGCCCTTGATCGCAGCTCGGCCGTTCTTGAGCTTGATCTGCTTTGGATTCTTGATCTCCCTGTTCTTCTTCTTCTCGTAGACGCAGTAGCCGGTGACCACCGCTTTTTTTCCTCGCTGAGTACAGGTAATTATTGATATATAAGCTCTCGGTGAAAGGGGAAAAATCTGGGCTTTTGGGAAAAACGGAGACCTTTTCAAACTCTGAAAAATCACGCGGGCTAGTCGCGCTTCGGAGGCTCGACCCGTTGTCTCTGATTCACGCCTTTATCGACGAAACCGCCGTTCCCTCCTTCAGACGCATCCAAGAAGGAGGGAGATTCGGAACGCATTCCAAGGGCTGACGGGTGGGATAGCGCGCTGATTGGGCAAATTCGGCGAGAAACGAATAATCAGAATTATCGCGACTTCCTACGACGCCTTGACGGTGATCTGTCCGAAGTAGGTGATGGGAGAGAAGCCGATCTCGTAGCCATAGCTGCCCGGGACGGTAAGTTTCACGCAGTCGCTTTGGCCGGCCGTCATGTTAAAGTCCCAGTAGTCGCTGCCTGGAGGCACCGACTCGGAGGATACGACGTGCGTGTATGTGGTGTCCTGGTCGTCCCAGCCGACGGTGTTGTTGACACCGACGACGACCGTCAACTTCGGAACTAGGAACGCCGTACCAACGGCTTGCGGGATGACAATCTGGGGGTCTCCAGCGGCGCACGGGTATTGGGTCGCCTCCACCGACGGAGGCGTGGGTGGGGTGCCTACGTAGTAAGCCACCGCCGCAACTGCAGCCAGGGCGAGGATGATGATGCTGGAGATCGACAACGTCCTGCTCCTTTTTTTGGGTTTGACCGTCCCGTCAGCCGCCCTGACGAAGAGCAGGGGCATAAAACGCCGGCTTGCCGTTCTCCTCAACACTCTCGCTGACTTTGCGTTGGATTTACGCTGTTCGCTTAGCTAGTCACGGTTATGGTGCCCTGCATCCAGGTGCTGTGGAACTGGCATTCAAAGTCATAGGTGCCTGGGACGGTCAGCGTGTATGTCACGCTGTCGCCCTGGTGCAGCTGGTAGAACGAGGCCTGCGACGCGGCTGTGTTGGGATTGGTCGCGCCCGACGGGATGCTGGTGAACCATACGTTGTGAGGTGCGGTGTTATCCTCGTCCATAAACTCGATCGTGTTGTTGGTACCGATCACGAGACGAATCGTGGATGGCTGGAAGTTCAGGCTCTGGTCGTTCCCGACGCCCTGCGGCATGATTACGGTCGGGGTCGAAGACGTCCCGGTGCCTGTCGCGGTGCCCGTTCCGGTGTTTTGGCTCACCGGGAGAAGGCTGCCATGCACAAGCACATAACCGAGCAGTATCGGGATAACTATCGCGACGATCACCACGATACCAACCGCGGCCTTGGCGCCGCCGCCCATCTTGGGGTCGTGTCCGTGTTCTTCCGACAATTTCATTCTAGGATATCACCGGGAACGACAGGACGAGTGTGATGATCAGAACGGCGACAAGGAGGACCGGTATCAGGAAGAGATACTTGACTGCAGTCGTCTCCGAGCGGATGTTCATTGAGAAGAGGGCGGTAATCACGGCGCTCGCCGACGCTACGAGCCCGATCACGATGTCTGCGTTGATGTTGCCTGGGTCCGCCTTCGAGACGAAGACCTCTAGCACGGCCGCGGCCACCATGTACAGCCAGACGCCCACGGTAGTAACTAGTTTCATCGTCACACCTATATGAGATAGAAGAGCGGGAAGACGAACACCCAGACCAGGTCGACGAAAGCCCAGTAGATCGCAAAGTTCTCGACTCCGGTGATGTTGCCCTTGGAGAACCCTCCCTTCCTCGCCTTGTTGATGAGGTATATCATGACCCCCAAGCCTGTCGAGACGTGCGCGGCGTGGAGCCCTACCGTGAAGAAATAGGTGCTCTCCGGAAGCGTGCCACCCCACGGGACGAACGGGTTGGCTTTCGTGAAGTATCCATACCACTCGTAGACGTGCAAGAGGATGAACGCGGCACCCAGCGCGAAGGTCGCCCAGAGGTAGTTAATCAGAGACCTGGTCTTGCCCTCTTTCGCCGACTCCAGCGCCAGGACCGCTGTCAGGCCGCTCGTCAGCAGAATTATCGTGGCAACCAGCCCGAGAGTTATGTCGTGGATCGTTCCTGGGAGTGGCCACGCCACCGGCGAGTTGACCCTAAGGTAGATGTCAGATGCCAGGATAGCGCCGAAGACGATGATGTCCGAAGAGATGAACACCCACATCCCTAGCCGAAGCTTCGGGATATTCACGAACGGCCACTTCTCGGTGACGCCCTCGTCGAACTTGAACCTGTCCTTGGTGTCGTCCGCGCCCCACTGTATCAGTGCATAGGCTATCAGGACGAAACCAGCCAGCATTATCAGCACGGATGAGCGCTGGAAGGTCGTTAGCAGACTAAGTCCAAACAGCGTGACCATCAGGCCGCCGGCGAGCTGGATGGGCCGCTCGCTGTAGTGCTCCTCGTGGCCGCCATAACCTCCCCCATGCTCTCCGTGCGACGTGTCATCGTGCCCTCCTGTCGCTGGCAACGAGGGCGCGCTGGAGGCACCCATAATGTTCGGAGTCCATTCGAGCCCCGTCGCGCCCCACGGGTTGGGTGGCGAGATCTTTCCGCTCCTGACTGTGTAGACCAGGTTAATGACGAGCAGTACCTGCGCTCCTGCAAAGATGTAGGCACCTATCGTGGCAATGAAGTTCATCTCGTTCCAGAGAGGAATAGACTGATAGGTGTAGATGCGCCTAGGCATCTCATACAGGAAGAACATCGGGAAGTAGAGAATGTTGAACCCGATGAACGAGATGATGAAGTGGGCCATAGCCACCGGTTCGTTCCACATCCTGCCCGTCATCTTTGGCAGATAGTAGTAGATCCCTCCGAAGAGCGCGAAGATCGCGGCACCGACCATCACGTAATGGAAGTGCGCTACGACGAAGTATGTGCCTCTGAACACAACGTCCAGGACGAATGACGAGAGGAAGACACCAGTGATCCCTCCTATGATGAAGAGGATGATCGAGCCTATCGCGAATAGCATCGGCACCGAGAGCTTGATGGTCGCTCTTCCTAGGGATTTGACGAACGCAAGTATGATGACGTCGAAAGGCAGAGAGATGAGCAGCGTAGCGACGCTAAACGCCTCATCCTCTGTGAGACTCACTCCGGTGATGAACATGTGGTGCTCCCACACGAGGTAGCTGAGCGGCACGACAACCGCACCGGTCACGGCAAGGATGATGTTTCTCTCGGCGAGCGGGCGCCCGGAGAAGACCGGGAGTATCTCCGTGATCATGCCGAAACCAGGCAAGAGCACGACGTAGACCTCAGGGTGGCCGAAGAACCAGAATATGTCGTCCCAGAGTATTGCTCCTCCTGCGGCAACCCCCTGCGAGACCGGCAGAGAGAAGATGACGGTGCCTAGGACTCTGTCCGAGACAAGCATTAGAAGACCTCCGAGCAGAGAGGGGAACGAAAAGAGCATCTGCAGTATCGTGAAGAGGACGAACCAGGTGAACATGGGCACCTTCCTCCAGGTGATGCCCGGTGCGCGCATGTACGCGATCGTGAGCAGGATATTGACGCTGCCGATGGTTATGGAGACGACCAGCATGATCAGTCCGAGGAAGGCGAGTGTTGGTCCAGGTCCTGGAGTGTAGGTGGTGGAGAGAGGGACATAGGTCGTCCAGCCTCCCTGAGCGTTGCCTCCTGGCAGGAAGAAGCCAAGCGTCGCGGTGATTCCGCCGAAGACGAAGAGCCAGTAACCGAAGGCATTGAGCCTTGGCATGGCCATATCTTTCGCGCCTATCTGCAGAGGCATGATGTAGTTCATGAAGGCAATCGCAAGCGGTGAGAGGAACCAGAGAATCATGATCAGGCCATGGAGGGTGACCGCCTGGTCGTACGCGCTGGCACCTAGGAAGTCGTTCAGGGGGACTGAGAGCTGCACCCTCATGAAGACGGCAAGAAGTGCGCCTATGAACCCGAAGTAGAGGGCGCTACAGAAGTAGAGTATGCCTATGTCCTTGTGATTCGTCGAGAAGAGCCAGCGCTTAAGCCAAGGGTCCACTTGTTATCACCCGCTTCCCGTTACGGTTATCGTACCTTGCATCCAGGTGCTGTGGAACTGGCATTCAAAGTCATATGTGCCGGGCGTCGTCAATGTGTAGGTGACGCTGTCACCATTGGTAAGCTGGTAGAAGGACGTCTGTCCGGCAGCGGAGTTGGGGTTGGCAGCTCCCGAGGGGACGCTCGTAAACCACACATTGTGGGGAGCAGTGTTGTCCTGGTCCTTGAAGGTGATCGTGTTATTGACTCCAATCGTAACATGGATCGAAGAGGGCTGGAAGTTCAGGCTCTGATCACTCCCGACGCCCTGGGGCATGATAACAGTGACCGTATTCGGAGCCGTGCTTACGCTGGTCGATGCAGTCCCAGTGTTGGTACTCGGACCGTTGGCGGCCAAGAACTGCTCGTAGCCAGCCATGGTGGTCACGTTCAGATTGTCTATCATGTCCCAATGTCCGACGCCGCAGAGCTCCTTGCAGCGTATGTCGTCCTTGAAGAAACCCACCTGCGTCGCATTGAACCACAGGAAGTTGTGCACACCCGGCAGTGCGTCTTTGGCAACGTTCAGAGAATCTATAGAGAACGAATGATCGACGTCGATAGAGGTTATGTTAAGTATCACAATGGTATTGACGGGGACGACGAGACTACCGTTTGGCCCACCTGACACCGCCCCATTAGGGTACGTGAACGTCCAGATGAACTGCTGTCCTGTCACGTTGATGTAGACTGGGTCTCCGGTTGTGTTCGGAGGCACGATGAGACCAGTAGAGGCGAAAGTCTCGTACTCGACGAACGCAAGCACTGAACCTGTGACCATGAGAGTCAGGACCACAGACTTCCAGTTGCCCCAGCCGCTCTCCTCCTCGTGATGGTAGTTTGGAGCCTCCTTGACGTTTTTCCTTTCCCTGTACCTGGTAATGTTATAGAGCATCCATACGGTGACGATGGTTCCCGCTGCAAACCCGAGGAACAGATAGTACTTCAGAAGCGTCCACCAAATCAGCGTCGTCGGAGCTTCTACGTACTGCACGAGCGCTAACATTAGAGCACACGAGCCGCCGCGAATATTCGATATAAAGATTGTTTGCGATTGCTACGAAGTGACTTTGCTGCTGGTTCAAGCAGGCCAAGTCTTCAGCGTGTCGATGATCTGTTTCGCGCGCTCGCCCTTGTAGTATTTCTGGATGAGCTTGCTGAACTGAAGCGGCCTGTTCGCGTAGAGCACGCGAAGTTCGCGGACGAGCTGTTCATCGGTGAGAAGTCCGGCCATGCGGCTCATGGCCGCTAAGGCATATTTAGGCTCGCGAAAGATGGCGCTATCGCGGCGGGATGGCGGACCGGCTACGCGTGCGCCTGCAGAGCGCATTCAAGAGGGTTCAACTCCCTCTCCCGCCTCGTCCCACTTTAGAACCCGAATGCGGCTATTCCGGGACTTGGCTCTTTGTACCGGCTTCTGTTGCCGATAGAAGCCGTTCGGATTTTCTTCCGATAGAGAATCCAACCCTTTCTCTAAGATCGGCGAACGAATCCGTCGCGACATGGATGTAGTACTGGTCGAGGTTTCTATGCGGCACCATTCCCTTGATGATGACCTTATCGCCTTTAGTCAAAATGGGGACCCGTCGCATGGACTCCAAGTGCGTCCAGATGCTCCATTACTGCATCGATTAGATCTGCACCTCCATTTGACGTAGTAAGGCTCCTTCGGGAGTTCGAGCACCGCAGAACTAAGCGAGACCGAGGACGCGCTCGTCGAAGCTAGGGCCAGCGCGAAGATTGTGATGCCGTCGCCGGCACGGCCAAGGCACCAACGCATTCTATTGATTTCTTCGAGAAGCGGACATCGATGATTGTCCCTCGAGGTATGGCGGGATGATAGATGCTTAAATCGAGTGTGTCAGAACCCAACGTAGCGCTATCTTGAGTGTAAGCAACCGCTCGCGGACCTCCCGTTCAGGCGGCAGGAGCGTGCCCAAGAAAAAGGTCAGAAGGGCAAAGAGTGAGTTGCACGGGCCAAGGAAGCACTCGGCCGTCGTCGCCGAGGAGGCGACGAAAGAAGAGATGAGGAAGAGGGTTCTCGACTCGCTGGAGCACCTGGGCCACCAGAAGCTCTCTAGTGAGGCCGGCGGTTACAATCTGAAGAGCTGGACCAAGGGTCTAAAGGTGCTGCTCGATGACTTCGAAGAGAAGGCCGGAGATGGCTCGCTGACTGAAGCGTTCAGAGCCAAGAGGAGGGAGGTCGAGTCAGAGTTCGCCAGCGTGGGAGACGTCTCCCAGATCGAGAGAGACCTAGACGCGCTAAGGAAGGAAGAAGAGGAGATCAACGCCAAGCTGAAGGAGGAGACCGAGAGGATTTCTTCGCGGCTGAGCGCTATAGGCGGGGAGAGGACCGGCAAGAGCCTGGAGCTGGGCGAAGAGAAGAGGAATCTCCAGAAGCTCCAAGAGGAGAGGAGCAGGGTCTCGTTCTTCTCTAAGCTCGTGGGCAGGTCCGGCCCGTCTACTGAATATGTCGAGATGAAGGTGAGGGATTTGGAGGCAGGGCTCAAGATGCTCGAGGAGGAGGCCGCTAAACTCCAGGCTGTGCGCAGGTCGATAGAGGGAACGAAGGACGCGCCCGGAGGCATCTACGCAGACCTGCGGACAAGGATGGAAGCTCTCGAGAAGAAGGCCAAGGAGCTCGATGCGCTGCGGGAGGCGAAGATGCAACTGGCCGAAGAAAGGGAAAAAGCATCGGAGGAGCTGCGGAAAATCATATCCGAACTGAAGTTCGAGACAGGCTCCGAGGCTTCAGCCTGAACCTGAAGTGGAACTCGAGATAGAGCTGGATTCCACGGGCACGAAATAGCAGTCAGCAACGGGTCCTGAGCCGGGGACGTATCCCCCCACGCAGTAGACGTAGGTGGAGGAGGACACACAGCTGGTGGAGAGTGACTGAGGGTAGCTTCCGCCCGTTTGCCAGCCACCTATGCCCGAGGGCGTGAGCCCAGCATAGTAGACCTCGTTGGCGGGGTTCCCGCCCGTGGTGAGGCCTCCGACACAGTAGATGACTGTCCCAGCCACGGAGCATGACTGGGCCGTGTCCTGTATCGGGTAGGAGCTGGTGGCCGTCCACGGCCCCAGACCCTCCGGAGACACCGACGCGAAGTATGCGGAGGAGAGAACGTCGCTCGACAGGTCTTCGCCCCCGACGCAATAGATGTATCCTCCCAATCCTACGCAGTCAGGGAAAAAGGTCCCCGATGGGTACGCCGTGGTCCGTGACCACGTCCCGATACCAGACGAGGAGAGCGTCGCGTACCAGACGGAAGCGGTATCCGTAGCGGAGGAACTGAGCCCGGAGGTCTCGTTCTCCCCACCCATGCAGAAGACGTATCCAGAGGCAGGGACGCACGACTCGCTGTCCACGGCTATCGGATACGGCGATGTGGCCGTCCAGTTCCCTAGGCCATCGCTAAGGACGGGGGCGAAGTATGTCGATGTCGTGTCGTTCCCTGTGGCCTCATCCGTCCCTCCTACACAGTACACGTATCCGGAGCTCGCGAGGCAGGAGGTGAACATGACGTTCTTCGGGTAGGAGTATTGGTCGAGCGTCCAGTTGCCTATGCCGGAGGACGAGATGGGCGCGTAGTAGACGGAGTCATGGGGCGCGCTGTTGGCGTCCTCACCCCCGATGCAATAGACGGTGCCCGACGAAGCCACGCACGACTGTCCCAGCACCCCGGCAACTCCTCCGGTCTGCAGGGGATAGGCGGTCGTCGAGACCCATGGCCCGGTACTGCTCACCGTGCTGTAGTCAAGATAGAAGTTGGCCCCCACGAGTATCACCAGTGCCACCGCCATCGCTATGATGACCTTGCGCGGGAGCTTGATCAATTCCCAGCCGACGGCCTTCCGTTCAATCTTAAGGGTTGTGATGCAGACGCCGTAAAGATAATAGCCTCCGTGACCAGTGGCGCCCTCATGAAAGTCATAGAAACCCCCGACGCGCCCAAGCCGCTCGGGCCCTATTCCCAGGGCATCATCGCGAACGGGTTCGTTTTCGTATGCGGCTCAGTCGGCGTCGACCCGAAGAGCGGACAGCTGGTGGGCGGGGGGATAGTGGAACAGGCAAAGCAGGCGCTCGATAACATGAAGGCCATCCTGCAGGCGAGCGGCAGCAGCCTGGAGAAGACGGTAAAAGTCACGGTCTACCTGAAAGACATGAACCACGGCAAGGAGATGAACCAGGTCTACTCGACCTATTTCCCCAACCACAAGCCGGTGCGCAGCACCGTCGTGGTCGGCTTCACCCGCGAGGATTTCCTCATCGAAGTCGATGCAATCGCAGTCCAGGGCTAGCTTCCATCTGGTGTCGGCCTGCTGTCTCAGGAAGAGGTCGTCTGCCCGTGCTGCGGGACGACAATGAAACGCGAGGGTAATCAGCCCAAGATTACCCTCAGGTGTCCTTCCTGCGGCGTGACCGAGGTCCGAATCGTGTCCTAGTGGACGAAGAGAGCAAGCAGGACTATCGCCGAAACGAACACGATCGAGATCGTGTTCAGCACCTTGATCAGCGAGTTGATGGCTGGACCTGCGGTGTCCTTGAACGGGTCGCCTACGGTGTCACCCATCACGGCCGCCGCGTGCGCGGGGGTCTTCTTGCCTCCGAAGTTGCCCATCTCGATGTACTTCTTAGCGTTGTCCCAGGCAGCACCTCCGTTCGTCATCATGAACGCGAGGAAGACGCCTGTCACCACGCTGCCTATCAGGAGGCCGCCAAGAGCTACCGGGCCAAGGATGAAGCCGACGACGAGAGGGGTCACGATCGCCAGGAGGGCTGGCTTGGCCAACTCCCTCAGGGCCGCGGTCGTGCTGATGTCCACGCACTTGGCGTAGTCGGGCTTCGCCGTCCCCTCCATGATCCCGGGAATCTCCCTGAACTGACGCCTCACCTCGTTGACCATCTTGATCGCCGCCCTTCCGACGGCCTGTATCAGGAAGCTGGAGAAGTAGAACGGCAGTAGGCTGCCGATGAAGAGACCGATGATGACCCTCGGGTCCGAGAGGGCGAAGGTCAGGCTCTCGCCGCTGGTGAGGCCATACTTCGACATCAGGCTCAGGTTGCCCACTATCTGGTTGTTTACCTCGCTCTGGAAGGCGAAGAATATCGCGACGGCCGCAAGCGCGGCGGACGTCACGGCGAAGGCCTTGGTCGTCGCCTTGGTGGTGTTGCCGACGGCATCGAGTTCGTCCGTGACTTCCCTGACGCCGGCCTCGAGGCCCGCCATCTCGACTATGCCGTTGGCATTGTCCGTGATGGGCCCGAAGGAGTCGATCGACATGATGACCCCTGTTAGGGAGAGCTCCGCCATGGTCGCCACGGCAGTGCTGTAGACCCCGAAGAGCAGGTTCTGACCCGAGGCGTAGTATCCGATGAAGTAGGAGATGCCTATCGCCAGGACCAGTACGAGGGCGGAGGGTGCCGTGCTCTGGAGCCCGGTGGAGAAACCAGCCAGGAAATTGGTGGCGGGTCCGGTCTGGCTTGCCGCAGACACGTCCTGGACCGGCTTGTGCTCATAGGAGGTGAAGTAGTCGGCGACCTGCTCGATGACCACCACGACTATCACGCCCACGATGGCGCTGGCAAGGAACCCGTATCCGAGGTCGCTGGAGCCGAAGATGCTGGTGGTTATCGCAGCGTCTATGGTGATGGCTATCACGGCCGAGATTATGAGGGCTATGTTCAGGGCGCCCATCGGGTTCTTCTTTATCGAGCTGCGGATGTAGAGACCGCCAAGGATCGAGCCGACGATACCGGCGGCACCGAGCATCAGCGGGAAGACAAGCAGCTGGTTCGACGAGATCAGCGAAGCGAGCGAGCCGAAGGTCGAGGCCTTCGAGGTGATGAGAGCCGCCAGGATGAGAGCGGCTATCGATGTGACGACGAAAGACTCGTAGACGTCGGCGCCCATACCAGCGCAGTCTCCGACGTTGTCTCCGACGTTGTCAGCGATTACGGCCGGGTTGCGCGGGTCGTCCTCCGGGATACCTGCCTCGGTCTTGCCGACCAGGTCCGCGCCCACGTCGGCTGCCTTTGTGTAGATTCCACCGGAGACCCTCATGAACATCGCTATCAGCGAGGCGCCGAAACCGAGCCCGGCGATGACGGCCGGGGTCGAGACTATCACAGATTGGTATGCGATGTAGAAGAGTGAAACGCCCAGCAGGCCGAAGCCTACCACCGCCATGCCCATGACGCCGCCGCCCCTGAAGGCCATTGTCAGGGCGGGGCCCAGCCCCTTTCTTGCTGCCTGCGCGGTCCTTGAGCTGGTCCTTACCGTAGCTGCCATGCCGATGTAGCCTGCCATCGCCGAGAGGGCCGACCCGACGAGGAAGCCCACCGCGGTCACCCCTCCGGTCTTGAGCGGTATGTCGATACCGACGTAAATCAGGATGGCGATGATCACGGCTACCGGCGCGATGACGGTGTACTCCCTTCTCAGGAAGGCGTTCGCGCCGACCCTGACCGCCGTGGCGATGTCGGTCATCTTCGGGGTACCCGGGTCCTTGCTCCTTACGACGAAGAAGAGGACGAGGGCGTAGAGAAGTGCGACCGCAGAAACGCCGGCCGCGATCAGACCATAGTCAATACCCAACGCGGTTAGTCTACCTTGCCCCTCGGGGGATTTGGGAGGCAGTTATAAGCTAAAGGGCGCGATATCTGACTAGACTGCCTGCCTCTGTCCCTTCCTGGTGAACGCGTAGGTTGCTATGAGAGGCAGAGCTATCGTTGCCTCGGAGTAGAGGGTGGTCTGTTTCGCCTTCTCCTTCACCTTACCCCATGAGATCGCCTCCCTCACCTGCGCGCCGCTGAGTGAACCGTCGTACTCCACCGCCGTGGTCACATAGGCAGCGTAGTCGAGCCCGCCCTTGAACATGTTCCACCAGATGGTGTGATGCTTGCTTATGCCGCCGCCTATCACGAGGGCACCCGTCTTCTTCGACTCAAAGACAATGTCGGAAAGGCGCTTTTCGTCCTTGATGATGTCGACCCGAAAGTCAGAACGCTTGTTGGCGAAGAGCCAGATTTGGGAGCCGACGGCGCCGTCCATGGGACCAGGCACGAATATCGGGACCTTCTTCTCTCTAGCCCAGTAGAGCAGACTGCACTTGTTGTTGACCAGCTTACCGAGCTCGGAGGAGAGCTCCTCCGTGCTGAGGCTAGTCTTCCCCTCTGCGTAGAGACGGTCCAGCCATGGCTGAAGCTTTCTCTCTATGGTCGGCCCATAGTCGTCGAGCGGGACGAGGATATTGCCGAGCCTGTGATAGCCCATTCTCTGTACCTTCGCGTCGTCGAGATTGAAGCTCCCCTGGTAGTAGGCTCCCCAGGAGCGAGCCAGGTCGTGGTCGAGAGTGCCGCAGGTGGTGATGATGACGTCGACCATCCCTTCCTTCACCATGTCGACAACAACCCCCCGCAGGCCGGTGGCCATGGGTGCCGCAGGGAAGGAGAGGAACCTGGTGCACGACGCGTCGGAGAGCATGTCTGAGTATATGCGGGCCACCTCGGCGAGGTCCTTGGCCATGAAACCTCCGGCGGCGTGCATCTCATCGACCAGCCTGACCACCTGCGTCGACGGCCTGAGGCGCATGTCGACGACCTTCTCGAGTTTCAAGCCCGCGTCCTCTGGGTTCCCCCTTCTGCGAGATTTTTAACGGTTCGGGACAGTTTCAGCCAGCCCTTCCCCCTCCACGCCGTCGGGACGGCGGCCGGCCCTTCCCGGTGTCCGTGAATGCACCGGTGGTGTCGGGACCAGGGGATTAGCGGTGCCATAGCGCAGTCCGACCATGCTCACATCTTCACGCGAGGACGGATGCGCTCAGTGCCCGGGAAGGATGGTCGACGTCGGTGAGGAGCTCGTCTGCTCCTCTTGCGGCATGGTGGCGTCCAAGGAGGTCATCGAGACGGCGGAGAGCAGGACGCCGCAGGCGATCGACTATACGAACCACTCCCTCGGGAGTTACCTGGGGCCGGTGGATTACGGGTTCGAGGAGCGTTTCTCTTCCGGGTTCGCCAAATCCACCTCGACGTTCAAGTATCTGAAGACCATCTCGGACTTCGCTTACAAGGATGGGACTGCGCTCTACAACTGCGCCAAGCTCGTGGAGCGCGTCTGCGAGAAGCTTGCTCTTCCAAGGAGCGTCGTGGCGGAGTCGGTTAACATAGCGCGCGAGGTGATGGACATCAGGAGGCAGAGGGGCGAGGTGACGATCGCGTCGGTCTCCGCGTTCTCGATAATCAACGCCTGCAAGAGGCTCGGCGTGACGAGCGCGGGCGTCAGGGACGTGATGGATGCTCACAGGAACCTTGGCTACCGTGTGAAGGCGTCCATCATCATCCAAATCTCGATAGACTCTCCGGTGAGGACGAGGCCGAGGAAGGCGGAGGAGTACCTCGGAGCGGTCCTGGCGCGCCTCCCGAGGGCGCTGATAAAGAGCGGCGGGATGCCCGCGGGTTACACCAACAGGTTGCACGAGGCTGCCAAGGCAGCGCTGGAGCAAATCGATGGACCCTCGAGGGGAGGGCACAACCCGCGCGCCGTCGCCGCGACGGCGGTCTACGCGGCCGAGGTCGCCCTCTCGGGCATCGAGCAGAGGAGGAAAGTCTTCTCGCAGAGGGAGGTGGCGGAGTGCGTCCAGGTGGCGGAGTACACGGTGAGGGAGCAGTACGTGGAGATATTCAAGTCGCGGATGGTGGAGATAC
>JASHPA010000070.1 GCA_030038365.1 Nitrososphaerales archaeon | reverse complement strand
CGGGACGAGACGGCAACGCCCTTTCTCCCCGTGGCTGCAAGGGAAAGAGTTACTTCGAGGTACTTTCCGAATGCACGTCTGCTTTGAGCATCGAGAACAAGGGACCTGTGGACGGGATCAAGGATGCGAGGAGACGGAGGCTTCTTACCATGGGACTCGCCGGAGCCGCTGTCGCGGGCTCTGTTGCGGGCTACTATCTGCTAAACGCTCCCGGCGGGACAGGAACTTCCATCAAACAGGCGTCGGGGAGTCCCGACCTGACTTTCGACGAGTACGGTATCCAGCTGCCCTTGTTGACGACCGACCCGCCGCACAGAGAGGGTTCGGTCTACTTTCGCTCAGACATGCTGCAGATGAGGTTAGATGACGGACAATCCTACTACACGATACCCAAGAGACAGACCTTTAGCAAGGGAGGCGTGATCATGCAACCATCGCCGCTGACCGTCGTCGCGTGGCGCGCTCCCTTCGCATGTACGGCTACCGCGGTGAAAGGGTACCAGGACGTGGGCACAGGAAGCGTCATCACGGCCTGTGACGGTCCCGCGAACCTCCTGTCCACGGACATTACGATTTCCGCGGCGGGAACGTGGCAGGACGGCGGCCCTCTTGCCCAGACGGCGATATCAGAAGGTGACTCGATCTCCATACAGATCGTATCGGTGGCAGGTTCGCCAAACTATCTGGTCGTTCAGGTTGAGTTCACGCAGCCATGAATGTTGAGGTTTAGGAGATCCAGATGAGCGCGGTCGCGTCACCGGAAGTTCCACTTATCTTCGGCGGAATAGTGTCGTGCGGTCTCCCTGGAGACGAACTGACCGGCCAGGTCGACCTGCCGCTCTATGGGACGGGTGCGAACGCGACATTTACGTTCTCGATTCCAGAGAGCGAGACAGGCATTCAGCTCGCGCTTTGCATGGCAAAAGTGGGGACCCCGTCCGCGCCGGTGCTCGTTGAACTGTACAACAGCAGCGGCACGAACCTTCTCGCTTCGGCCAGTTTGGCGTCAAGCGAAATACCGAGCTCTCCTGGCTGGACGAGCTATGTGACCCTCAATCCCGGGTCTGCCCTCGCTGCCGGCTACTACCAGGTCGTGGTGACGAGCCCGTCGAGCACTTCGTCCGATAACTACCTGATCTACATCAATTTCTACCCGAGCTTCGTCGACCCGAACGCCACCGCGGCGTATACGCCTCCTCCGGGCGTGTCAGGAAACTCGGGTTCGCCAGTTATATGGGTCAAGGATTCCTCGGGCAACAACCTCACAATCTTTCCGTACGGAATAGCGCAGGACGGCTCTCAGGTCGGCGAGTGCACGTTTGTGTCGGCGTCGACGTACCAGATCAACGGCATCGCGCCCTGGCTGAGCGACATGTACTATCTTCTCGGGTCGTACACGGCTGGCTTCGTGCTCACGGACACCACGAGCGGAGAAATCGTAGGGACCGCACCCGTGAACCAGATCACCGTCCAGCACGGCCTCACTGGGCTGGTCCCGCTTCAGTTCTCCGCCCCTGTGACACTAACCGAAGGCCACTCTTACGCCATCACGATATCCCAGACGGGGGTAGCCTCGGAGCTCGGGGTCTACCCCACTTTGGTCAGGTCCGAGGTGACCAACCCATCGCTGAACGGGGTCTCGCAGTACTGGCTCGGGGCCTTCACGCTGGCCGACTTCTCCCAGTATCAGGTCTTCGACTACATCTCGACCACTACCTGCCTGCAGGATGGCACCGGTGGGATCGGCGGGGACGACTGGGTAGCGGTGAGGATTGTCCCGAACTACGACGAGACGATCACGAGCGTGAGGCTCAAGATGTGCACCCAGCAGGGAGCACCGCCCCAGTCCGGGAACTACGCGTCGGGGACGCACGTGAACATTTCCCTGTACGCGAGCGACGAAAACGCGGGTTCTCCCAACTTCGCCGAACCCACCGGGGGCGCTCTTGCAACGACGAGCGTAGACAGCGGCACGATTCCGCTGACCGGTTTCTTCGAGGCTGCGGTGAGTTTCGAGGTCACGGCGGGTACCCCGTACTGGATCGTGTGGAGCGCCCCGACCGCTGCGGCCAGCGCCTACGACCCTCAGCGGTGCGTGTCTTCGTGGCGGAACCTCGCGCTCGCTTCGACCGGGGGTGCCTCGGGTCCTTGGACCGGCTTCGGTCAGGGGCCGACTGACCTCGCGTTTGCCGCCGTTTCTTCTCAGGAGACGTTGGGCTCCACTTTCGATAACGTCACCGAGTACAGCCTCTCGACGACGAGCGTGGTGGCGCAGCCTTTCGAGCTGAGCGAGGCCGGCACGATGACGTGCGTCTTCGTCCAGGGTGGTGGATCCTCGGGCACGTTCACAGCCACGCTCTATGCTGACGATGGGTCCGGGACAGGTCCGGCAACCACACCGCTCGCGAGCGGGTCCTTCAATACCGCCTATCAGTACTTCTACTCAGGACTGATAGTCCCTTTTACGACGCCCGCCTCGATTTCGGCTAACACGAAGTACTGGATCGTGTTCTCCTCTCCGGACGCCTCCTCGTCCGTCCTAGTCGCCACGTACTGGCAGGCACCCGCGGACCCGTCCATCTCCTCTGGCTTCGAAGCGCTCGCTTCGAGCAACGGGGGCTCGTCGTGGGACGCGGTGGCATCAGAGGTAGCCACCACGCTCTTCGCCGTGGGCATGCAGCCAGCCGGCACCACGTGGACGACAACCACTACCACCACGACAACGACGACTACCACTACATCGACTTCGCAGGTGGCACCCTCGACATCGATATCCGGGGCTCTCGCGTCGAAGGGAGTCACGACGTATTCGGTTGTCGCCTACGGTCAGCCCGACATATCGGGTAGCCAGATAAGCTACTACTTGTCCCAGGGGTTCAAGGTCTATCCCTGGCAAGACGGCTCAAACGGCTACACCTCAGACCTGCTCTCGATACAGCAGGCGTTCTCCGCTGGCGGAGGCGCGGTCCTCGGACCGACGTACGGCTGGGGATATGCCACGCAGTTCTACAACTTGGGAAGGGGATATCTTGCTACGCTCTATCCCAACGAGCTAGAGTACTATCTATCCGGTGGTTCGCTTTCTCCCGCGGTGTCTTACGGATACGACGGAATCGTGATCGACGCCCCAGAACTCGTCACCGAGTGGCTCTGGATGTACTCCCAGATCAACGAGAATGTGGGGCTTCAAAACCTGCTGGGAATCGCCGGTTGGGTGAATGCGGACGACCCCGTCAACTACGGCGGTGCGCCTTCATTCCCTTCTGCCGGCCACAACATGAACACGTACGTCCGGTACGTCAACAGCACCCTCGGGCTGTATCTCGGAGATGTGAACTCCAGCGGTCATCACAACTCCGACGGCTCGGAGTGTCTCATCTGGCCCCTCAAGGGGGCGTCGACAAGCTTCTCGGGTCAGACGACGGTCTCGCAAAGCGGGACATGGCCCAGCATAGCCTACTCGGGAGGAATAATCCCGACGGTGGCCATAGCGGAGGACGTCGACGCCTACCACCACGGAAACGCGTCTACGACCGGCGACAGCCAGAACGGCTCCTTCGCCAGCTACATGGGGGCCGCGAACGCATCCCTGGAATACCAGCTGTTATCGGCGATCGAGGCTGAGACGCCCGCATTTGGTAGGACGGCCATGCCAGAGAACGTATTGCAGATGGTGCCCAACTATTACTCCTCGCCTCTCGAGACGACCTCTTCGGGGATATATGACCCCACCACGGGTCAGGCCTTCCTCGCGTCAGGCGGGTCGATAATCTGCTGCCCTTACTTCAACTTCGCGAACCCAGACGACGACAGCTCGAATCCCGACGGCGGCTACGCTGTTGCCACGGCCTCCACCGTAGAATATTTCTGGACAACGGTCGTCCCGGCCTTCGCACACTATCCCGTCATGGAGGCGGATACCGATCCGGGTTCCATCGAAGCACAGGTGCAGGCGACTTCCTGGAGTCACTTTGGACCTCTCTATGGCCGCATGCCGTATGTGGGCGGCTTCTTCGGTTTCGAGCAGGACTCGATCAATGCGCTTGTGATTGACCACAGCTATGGAAACATTGCGAACTGGTCGGGTCTCGGTATCGCCTGCCATCTATGGGGCGCCGATTCGTACTCCCCAATCTCTGGACTGAACTTATCGAACTTCGACGTAGTCCTAGGTATTCCGAATAGCAGCGAGGACGCCACCTATGGAAGCGACATCGCGCTCCTCGAAAGCTACGTGCGCGACGGCGGGAACCTCATCCTGTACACAAACAGCGGAGCGCCAAGCAGCCTCACGGGGATAGGGACGACGGCTATCGCGATCCCCTTTGGTCACCCGATTACCCAGCCCTACACTGAGACCGACCTGAACGCTGCCCTTCCAGACGGCTACGGGTACATCAACAGCTACGGTTCAGGAAAGGTGATCACGCTCAGCGCCAGCTACTATGGGGATGGCTTCGGCGTGGGAGATAGCTCGAACGGCGAAGGCTATTCCGACGGACTTTCATCCGGGCTCGCCTATCTCACGCTGAACGCCGTGCTCTGGGCCGCGGGTCAACAGACGGGAGCCGTGTATCTGCCACAGTACGTCCTTCGAACGGCGTGGGCGACTCCCCTCAACGGCAACGGTGAAGGAGGAAGTCCTCCGATAATCGTCTCGATCTGCGGGACCCAGAGCGGGAGCAAGCTCATCTGGCTCTCTAACACAGACACCACGGCCTACACAGTTCAGCTGGGGCTGTCGCAGGCGTTCTTTGGGAACGTTACCTCCTGGGAAGCGTACGATGCGAACTCTCAATCGACCGTCGCGAGTGGGAGCGGAAACGTCGTTCTCGACGTAGTGGTTCCGGTTCAGGACTGGATGCCTCTATACTTCCAGGGTTCCGGAACTACCACCACTACAACCACGACGACCACCTCGACCTCGGGGACATATCCACGTCAGGTCATACTAGTGGAATAGGCGGCCTGACATCAGACAGCAAAGAACGGCTCCCTTCACCGAAGCTAAGCTCAGTCACCTGCGCGGGAATTCCGAACGTAACTCCCCCGATGGGCGCGCCCCGCACCACCAGACAGCCTCAGAGACGACAGAAGTCATGCGATATCCTTGCTGCCGCTTATGGGCGGTTCACGGGAGCAGGCAGAGTCAGCAAGCTCCAGCCTCTCGCAGGAACGTCGACCTGGAAGTCGAAGTCACCACTACCCGTCGACACGACCCTGTGCGAGAAGAGGTCTAGGACATTCTCCGGGTTTCTGACATCAAGCGCCTCCTCCGGAGCGTAGAAGCGGACCTTCTTGGAGACCTCACTTGGGTTGGACAGCCATATCTGTTTCTTTGCGTCCCTCTCTCCGAGGATATTCACGATAACGTCGCTCGATGTGGTCGGTGGCGCGAACAGCCCGCTGAGGGTCATCTGGGTGTACGTCGAAGCATACTGAGTCCAGTTGGTCGCCTCTACCTGAGCCACTATGTACCCGGGGTCGGTGTCCGCCTCAACCAGTGGCCAGTCAGGATTGCTCGGAACGACCGTTGTCCAGAAATATTCTACGGTGGAAGGGCTTGCCACGCCGACCTCCCCGGTCTCGCCATAATCAGAGCTGTTGTCGCCGGGATTGGCGAAGTTGAAGTAGTCTACTTGAAGAAGAGCCGGAGTCGAAGCGGCTGGCGCGTAGATGCTGGCTGCGGTCACCTCGATGGGTTCTTCTGAATAGGATGTATTGTCGATGATGCCCAGAGGCATCGCTGTCCTGGAGAAGCCGAAAGCAGGATTGTTCGCCTGCAGGTTTTGCAGGATTTTGTACTCAAGCCATGAGTTTGCCGTCGCACAGTACAGTGAGAAACTGCTCGTCTGCGAAACGGTAGGCACTGATTCATTGTATCCGCCGTGATGGTACGTCTGAACGTCGACCGCCATGCCGGTATCTGGTTGACACTGCGACGGTGAGAAGTTGTCAGAAGCGCCGACCAAAGACCACAACAGGCAGGGGGTTCCATCGGCGACGTGCGCCCCCGTGCTGGTAACGTCTTGCAGATAGAAGTTAGTCGGGAACCCGGGTGTGTTGTTGACATAGCGGGCATAGGTGTTCATGTTGTGCCCTGCGCTCTGCCCCTGCACCTCACCATAGTTGACACCGTGGTCAGAGTTGGGCCATCCGGAGATGCCGGCCAAGCCATTCGTCCCGACGTTCTGGAAGATAGTGGCGTACAGCATCTGCCACCTGGCATAGAGAAGCGGCGTCTCCCACGTAACACACTGGAACCCGTACGCTGTCGCAGGAGACAGAGCCGGGGCTGACGGAGGGCCAGTCAGAACGAAGTCCTGTTCTGTCGGCAAGATGGACGCGATGTTCGTTTGCCCTGTGGCCGGGTCGAAGAAGCAGTCAGCGTAGCCGTAACCATAGAGAGGCCCGAGGACAATCCCCTTTGCGGCCTTGTAAGCAGAGACGATGGTCGCCAGGTCAGAGGTGTATCCGTTGCTGCCATCTTGCCACGGATAGACGGTGAATCCCTGAGAGAGATAGTACGCCAGGGCTTCCTCCAAAGTGCTGAAGGTGCCGGTATTGCTCTCCAGAGGCGCTCCATACGCAACTATGCCTCTGTTGGTCATCCCGTTCGCAGACATGATCGAGGCTATGCCCTGCGCTTGCGTGACCGAGGTCGATATCGAAGAGGCGCTGGAACTCTGGCTCACGCTCTTGTGAGAGCTTTCGAGGGGCCATAGCTTGCTCGCACCCACCGCCACCCCGCCGACTATCACCGCCGCTGCTAAAGCTCCACCTGCCGCCAGGAATGTTCTCCTTGAGGTTCCTTTACCTTTGCTTTTCGGCGTCAATTTCCGGAAGCCATCGCTAGCCCTTCGCGTCGGGGGAGTCCGGACCGGGTCCTTTGGGTTCTTCTTTGGGCTGCCTTGACAGGATAGATGCCGCAGCTATCAGCTCCGCGGCGATCGCCACCGCGAATATCGCAAGCAGATCGGGGAGCGGAAATGATGTCGTGGGAGGCACCGGGGGACTGTAGAAGACGAAGCGGAGCGCGTCAGTGCCGGTGGACTGATACTTAATGAAGAGGCTGTCAGCCCCCGCATCGAAATACCATCCCGTGCTCGCATTGTCGAGCTGGCTGATCGAGGTCGTTTGAGGTATGCTCGTCAGGTCGTTGAGAAGTATCTGGCTAGCGGAGTCGTTCGTGGAGATCATGACAAGAACTGATTGGTTGACCTTTGCTGCGACGGAATAAAGGGACTGGTCGGGATAGGTGTACTGAGCCTGTACCGACGCTGAAGAGTATCCGATAAGGGGATCGCTCGCCGGGACCACCACTATCCCTACCAGTGTCTGGGGGGGTATGGTCGCACCGATCTCCACATCCGAACCGGCACCGACGGTTACGTTGAGGCTGGGTATCTCTACCGTCTTCCAGCTGGAGGGGACATCGTAGTAGCTCCCGTTCAGGTCCAGCGAAAACGTCGAAGGGACCGCCGAAGGGTTGTACACCAGGACGAGCAGATGACCTCCGTACGCGCCATCAACGCTGTATTCATCGGTAGAGGCAGCCTGGGCGTCGCCAGCCGGATACCACAGGGGAGCTGAGACATTGGCATCGTCTGAGACCAAGTTGGATATCACGACCGACTGGTCGCCGGGCTGGGGAAGAGCTGAGTTCGCGAAGCTTACGAAGACAAACTTTCCGGCTCCGATGATCGCGGCCGTGATGTTGAGATCGGCCGACCGTGCTGTCAGTGTAGTGCCGCTGGCGGTCTCCTGGAACGTGTCGTTGGCATATTCCGTGTGAACGAGCGCGGTCTGCAGGAATGACGAACTGTTCAGGGAGGCGGCTTGCGAGCCCGTTACGGACGCCCCGGGTGCAAACGCGGCGAGACTGGCGAGCGAAGCGTCGGAGGTGACCAGCTCGCCCCCTTGCCGGACGTACCGGGCCAGCAGACCAGAGACAGACGAAGAAATCGTTTCGTTGCCTGAAGCGAGCCAGACGATGGCCTTGAATGAGG
>JASHPA010000069.1 GCA_030038365.1 Nitrososphaerales archaeon | reverse complement strand
ATCCCCTGTCCTTCTGCCTGAGAAACGACCTTCTGGACGACCGTCTCCGCGTCCGCTCTCGCCTTGTCGAAGAATTCCTTCATGGCCGACTTGGCGGAGCCTGACTCGACAACCATCGTGAGATGGGGGGCAGGGATGACGTTCAGGACGAACAATGACGAGCCTTCTCTCTTCGCGAGGTCGACGGCCCACTGGGCTGCCCTCAGAGAGTTCTCGGAACCGTCGATAGCGACGAGGATTCTTTCGAAAGATGCCAATCTCGTCCGATTATCGACCCCCTGCACTTATGAATGTAGTGGTGCGGCCGCCGGCATCATGTAGCAAGGATTCCTTGGGCAATCGATGAAATTTCGTTCTTGATTTCGCGCAGAAGGGCTATTGAGTTGTAGCGAATGGCGACAGTGCCGTGCGGCAAGTGTTTCTTTGAGTTGCTTGGCTTTCTTGGCGCGGAGGCGATGAAATTGTCATCTTGTAGCCCAGTCACGTATTTCCAATACCGCCTGCACTCGGCTTCGTCATCTTGCACATGGATTTCCATTCTGATGCGCAACCTGCGCTCCTCAACCCCTTTTGTCCGGATGTATTTCATGAAGATTGAAATCATCTCAGGGTCAGAATTTACAAACTCGACTCTGTAATCCTCCTCTCGTTTGCTTCCCTCACACCAGTACAGTAAGGCCCCGACCTCGTTCAGATTCATGCTGAAGGACTATAACAGGCCATTTGGACTCCAACCCCAGCGCACAGTCAATAACTCAAACTTGATTTATAGCCAGCCGGCAGTTGCCTTCCGGCCAGCGGCGTTGGTCTAGTGGTCAGGATATAGGCTTCCCAAGTCATTAGGACGAAAACAGCCTGTTGCGCGGGTTCGAACCCCGCACGCCGCACCACATCTTCAGTCGCTCGGAAACGCTATAAGCAGACCCACGGGAACTTTTTCTCCGGTGCAGAAGAACCTCCTAGACAACGTGTCGGCGAAGCTGCAGGAACTTGGAAGCGGAGGCTACGCGAGGGTGTACAGGAATGGGGACGGCATGTTTCCGAGCAGCGCGCACGCTCTTGTGGCGGCCATCCTCGAGGCGGCCGGCGTGGAATTTAAGACGAATGTATCGGTTCTCCCTGGCTCTCCTCTGAAGGCCGACTTTGCTGTGGGGAACAGGTTGATCTTCGTCGGGAGAGGCCCTGGCGCGAAGGAGAGGAGGAAGCTGGAAGCGCAGGGGAAGAGTTGCATGGTCCTGACGGAAGCGACATGGAGGAGCGACGCCTTCGACTCGGGGATGAGAATCTCATCAGCAGCTATGCCCGACGCGAGGCGGCAGACCATCTTCCTGGACGACCCGGCCTTCAACTTCGACTACGCGCATATCCTTCCTCGGACCGAGAAGTGCTCGGTGATGCACGGGCACACGTCCTCCGCGCTCGTGGAACTCATAGGCTCGCCGGGGGACGGCATGGTGGTCGACTTCAACGACGCCAAGCCCGTCATAAAGGACGCCATCGCCTCACTCGACCACAAGCTCTTCATCAGCAGCAGGTACGTGGTGAAGAGGGAGAGGGACAGGGTCGGTATCGCGTTCGAGACGGTACACGGCCCGTTCCGGATGAGCGTCCCGACCAAGACCACGGTGCTCATGGAGGGCGAGGCTACCGTCGAGAACCTGGCCCAAGAGCTTCTGCGGAGGATAGTCCCGAAGATGCCGCCCAATGTCGAGGCTGTGGGCGTGTACGTCTACGAGGGGCTGAACAAGGGTACCCATCTTCTGGCACAGGTCCACTCGAGAGAGGCCGAACAGCGACGGACGCGATAGTCCTGCTCTCGGGCGGGATAGACTCGGCGACGTCTCTTTACCTCTCCAGGGACAGAGGTTTCTCCAACAGGACACTCACTATCCGGTTCCATGAGATGGCCCCTGGCGAGGAGAGGGCCGCGAGGAATATCGCGAGAGCAGCCGGGGTCCGGGAGCACCGGTTCGTCTCCCTGCCTCAGCTGATGGAGCTGTCTGACATGAGCGCGCCCGCAAGGCTGGCGGGGCTCCCGGCCAGCTACATCCCGATGAAGAACGCGATATACTACAGCCTGGCTGCAGGCTACGCCGAGGAGACGGGTGCCTCCCGAATCGTCGGGGGTCACAATCGGGACGACCTGGCGGTCTTCGAGGACACCTCGGACGAGTTCTTCAGCCGGCTCCAGGGAGCCCTGCTGGCCGGGTCAGCGAGGCTCAGAGAAAACAAGCTACGCCTCTGGAGACCATTGAGGACGATGCCGAAGTTCAGGGTGGTCGCACTGGCTCACGATCTCGGAGTGCCGCTGGAGCTCACCTGGAGCTGCCACAAGGACGGCGCGAAGCACTGCTGGAAGTGTGATGGGTGCACCGCGAGGACGGCGTCGTTCGCCCGGGCGGGCGTCAGCGACCCTCTGAGGCGAAAGGGCACCGAAAACGTATAAAACCGGTGGACGCCGGCGCAGGTTCATGCCTAGGGCTGCCAACGACCGGGAGCAGGTCGTCAAGACCCAGTTCATAGACGTCCTGGCTGACACCCAGCTTGAGCCGGCCGAGCTCATGGTGGATGCGGGCGTCAGCGACCTGAAGGTGCTCTACCGGAACGGCAAGATAGCGATGCCCGTCCTGCTGACTATTCAGACCTCCACGGGGGCACACAGGGGCGTGCACATGAGCAGGCTGGTTGAGGCTGCTTCGGCGAAGCAGGGAGCCAGTATCGAGAGTTGGCTGAAGTCCATCTGTTCCGAGGTGAACAAGACACAGCCCGGGGCGCGCGTCTCCTGCTCCTTCGAGATACCCTACGCTGACCAGTTCATCCCCGTGGTCGTGA
>JASHPA010000068.1 GCA_030038365.1 Nitrososphaerales archaeon | reverse complement strand
CCTCGGCCACCCTTCTAAGGATGTACCGGCGGTTCTACAAATCGATGCCTAGGACCATCCTCACGACGCTCTCGAGTGCCGAGGTGATCAAGTACGCTGTCAACACGCTGAGGGCGGTCCAGCTGAGCACCGTGAACTCCTTCGCAGACGTCTGCAGCCGTGTCCAGGGTGCGGACATGGCCATGGTCTCGGAAGGGCTGGCGGTCGTCGCGCGTTCGGACCCGAGATACCTGAACGCGGGGTTGGGGTTCGGAGGGAGCTGTCTTCCTAAGGACACGCGCGCCCTCGCGGCGTTCATGGAGAGCAAGACGCTTCCATCTCAGATGTTGAGAGCGGCACTCGCGGTGAACGCCGGACAGCCGAGGGTGATGATGGACTTGACCAGAACGATCCTGTCCAGCTTCAAGAACAAGCGGGTGGCGGTGCTGGGCCTTTCGTTCAAGCCGGGAACCGACGACGTGAGAGAGTCGGTCTCGCTCACCCTAGTGAAGGAGCTCCTGGGAGAGGGAGCCAGGGTGTCCGTATATGACCCGGTTGCCAAAGAGAATGCGATGGTCGTTCTTGGTGACAGCGTAACGTACTCAGAGAGCGCTGAGGCGTGCATTTCAGGAGCCGACTGTTGCTTCCTGGCGACCGCCTGGAAGGAGTTCGATGTAATCAAACCCTCCCGCTTCCGGAAGCTGATGAAAGGAAGGGTCGTCGTCGACGGTCGGCGCAGGTATGACCCTGTGGCCTTCGAGAGAGCGGGCATGAAGCTGGTGAAACTGGGTACCTGGAACGGCTGACGGGCGTATCTTGCGCGTGTACCTTCCCTTTTTTCGCGGCGCATGCGTGTGAAGAGCGCGTCTTGGGCCGGGGCTCCCCTCGGTCAAACAGCTGGTCCGACGGTTGGCTCCCCGATTTTGGTCGATGCTGCAATTCGCCATATTAAGCTATATTCAGGTCAAATGGGGTCGTGGACATATGGAACTCCAGGCGTCCAGGGGTTCTCCTGGTACCATTGCATCGTCGCTCAAATCAGGCACGCTTCATGTATCGGTCGTCGGCCTGGGAAGGATAGGCCTTCCTACGGCGGCGTTGCTCGCTAAGGCGGGCGCGACCGTCTACGGCATAGACATAGATCCAGAGGTGGTCAGGAAGGTCAAAACCGGCAAGAGTCGTTTTGAGGACGAGCCCGGTCTCACGGAGATGGTCGCCTCGACAACAAGAAGGGGCAAGCTGAGGGCGACCACGGAGTTCGAAGACACGATCTCGCGCTCGGAGTTCATAGTGATATGCGTCCCCACCCCGGTGAGCGACAGCAAGTCACCCGATTACTCCGCGGTGAGCGCCGCCTCGCGCGCGATCGGGAAGTCGCTCAAGAAGGGGAGCGTGGTGATAGTGGAGAGCACGGTGGGACCCGGCACGGTCGAGGGTACGATACAACCGATCCTTGAGAATGAGTCCGGCCTCCGGGCCGTGGTGGATTTCGGGCTGGCAAGCTGCCCCGAGCGCTCCGACCCTGGGAGCATACTCAAAAACATGTCAACTGTCCCGCGCATCGTGGGCGCGAGGGGGGCCAAGTGGCGGGACATGGTCTCCGAGCTGTATCAGGCCGCGCTCGGTGTGGAGATAGTCAAGGTGAGCGACCCCAAGACCGCGAACGCGGTCAAGCTGACGGAGAATCTGTTCAGGGACGTCAACATCGCGCTCTCGAACGAGTTCGCGCTGCTCTACGAGAAGCTCGGCATCGACGTCATCGAAGTGATTAACGCATGCGCGACCAAGTACAACTTCATGCCCCACTATCCAGGCGGTGGCGTCGGGGGACCGTGTCTTCCCTCCAACCCATACTACCTCATCTCTGAGGGAGTCAGGGTCGGAAACATCCCTCACCTGGTGAGGCTGGCCAGGGAGATAAACGACCGGATGCCGGACCACGTGGTCGAGCTAGTCGTGGAGGCGTTGAACGAGGCGGGCAAGACGGTCCGAGGTTCGAGGGTCGCGGTGTTCGGAGCGTCCTACAAGCCCGACGTCAGAGACATCCAGCTGAGCCCCGTCGAGAGAGTCGTCACGAGACTGAGAGACATGGGGGCAGGGATATCTCTGTACGACCCGTACTTTGTGGGGGAACAGGTATTCGGCGTGCGTGCCGCCAAGACCGCGATCGATGCTGTCAGGAGGACCGATTGCATAGTCATGGGGACCGCTCATTCGGAGTTCAGGAGGCTGGACCTTCGCGAGCTGGCGGCTGTCGCGAACGACGCACCGGCACTCGTCGATTCACGAAACATCTTCGAGCCTAGGGTCGCGCGCTCGGCCGGGTTCAGGTTCCTCGGCGTCGGCCGGACGCGGGTTGAAAATCAATGAAAAACCTTAAATCACGACCAGGATTGTTACAGAAATCGTATCCTTGGCGCCATTCACCGGAGTTTTTGTTACATTCAGCGTCGCACGCTTGAGGTCGCCGGCGGTATCCCATGCTTTCTCCAGCACCAGCTCGTCAGAGCTTAACCCGAAGGTCAAGAAGATGATAGAGGCGCAGATCACTTCGGTCATGGAGAGCTTCAAGGGGTTCGGAAAGGTGAGCAGCCCCGCCAAAGTCACGGGCAAGTCGGGCGTGGAACACCTCTTCTCGTTCGCCTCCGGAGAGAAGGACAGCCTCAAGTTGGTGGGTGACGTCATACTTGGGTCGGATGAGAAGGACGAGACGAAGGTGCTCTCACTCTTCATCAAGGTCTACGACGTAGGGGCGAAGAGGGCGATCCTCTGCGTCACCCCGAGGCTGACCCCCGAGGCGTCCCGGCTCGCAAGACTCTACAACATCCTTACGATCGAGACCCCCGACGCGAGGCTCCTTCCGAACATGCTCGAGGACCTCCTCAGAAGGCTCGCCAAGTCAAGCTAGGCAACGAATCCGTGAATAGAGCTTATTAGTGGGGGAGGGAGGGTTTGGCCGAATGCCCGAAGAGCAGATCATAGACATCACCAAGGTGTCCGACAAGGGACAGGTGGTGATCCCGAAGGCAGTCCGGGACAGGCTGGGGATGACCGAGGGCTCGAAGCTGATAGTGATAGCGACCGATGACGCTGTGATCCTGCAGAAGATCGAGCTCGTGGGAGGCAGGATGAGGATCAGAGAGATAGTGGACAAGGTCCGTTCCATAAAGGAGAGGCTCGCCCTTGGGAAGGGGAACTAGCTGGACAAAGAGACCAGGCTCGCGGCAGGTCGCCGGGCAACGCCCTGGGGTGTGTACGCGGGCAGCACAAGCTTCATAAGGAATTTTGGTTCCGAGTGTTGCAACTCTCCGACGTGACATTGAAGTTTGAACTGTGAGTACTGTGGAAAGGAGGAGGCCCTCCCCTTCGTCTGCAACTATTGCGGGGGCACGTTCTGCTC
>JASHPA010000067.1 GCA_030038365.1 Nitrososphaerales archaeon | reverse complement strand
AACTTGACAAGGCACATGCTGCACTGTGCAAGGGAGGGATGCGCCTCACGATGCGCGGTGCAGAGCGCTCCCCTTCCCAGCGCATCCGACCAGAGCGAGTACAGGGTGTTCAGCGCGTAGAGGCGGTCTTTTCGGAGGTCTTCGGCGAGAAGGGAGGTATAGAGCGCGGCCTGCTCGTCGGAGATACCAAGCCTGTTGAGCAGAAGCTTCGAGCGCTCCTCTGACCTCAGGTAGAGGCTGACGGACGCTTGTGTCACCCCAAGCGCGGACGCTATCTTTCCCTGGGACCAGCCCTCGTCGGCGAGCTTCCTCGCGACCCTTTCTCTCATCGCGGGGAGGAAAGATTCGACCATCATCTCGCAAGGCGGGTGCATATCATAAGTCACTTGTTAACCTGCTTATAAGCAAGAGGGGGCGGGACCGTCCGTTTGCCTTTCTCCGGACCGGCAAGAAGCGTGAAGCTGGCCATAGCCTCGGTCTTCGCTGCCCTGATAGCGCTGGGAACCATCCTGTCGATACCTCTTCCGCCCCCTGTCTTCGAGCTGACCTGGGCGCCAGCCATCTATCTCGCCCTCTCCGCGCTATCAGACAGGTGGACAGCGGTCACCGCTACGGCCGTAGGCTCGTTCATCGGGGAGTTCTACAACGTGAGCTTCAAGCCCGGAGGGTCACCGATCTATCCGTTCGGGATGCTCTGGGCCAGGGCACCCGAACCGCTGATAGTCTCCTGGGGGGTGAGCAGGGGAGGAAACTGGGTATACTACTCGATGATTCTCGCGACGGTCTACGAGACCTTCGCATTTCTCATCTCCGACTGGCTCTTCTACACGTACGGCCTCTTCGGGTACGGCGCCCCCGAAAGCCTCTACGCCGGCTTGCTCGCGGCGGTCAGCGACCTCGCGACCATGGCGGACCTGGCGTTCATCCCCGTGGCCATCGGGATAATCTACGCGGCGGGGCCCGCGTTCCGGAGGCTGGGCTTCGGAATGAAACCTTAAGGAAGCCACAGGCCTGCGGCAAACCGGAAGAGACCAACTGTCGAGCGTCGACGTCGCCGCGGCCCAAATCAAACAGCTCAAGGACGAGGAGTGGAGGGCCCTCAGAGGGCTCGAAAAGGCCACTCTCAGCAGCAGGAGCACGAACTTCGACGCCATAGTCAGGCTCAGCGGACAGCCCAGGGAGAGGGTGAAGTTCGGGCTCGAGGAGCTGGCGAAGCGACATCTGGTGGGCACTTCTGGAGAGAACTACGTCATATACGGACCCGCGCTCGACCTTCTTGCACTCAAGCACTACGCCGACCTGGACCACGCCATCTCGCTTGGCAAGTTCATAGCCAAGGGGAAGGAGTCAGACGTGTACGAGGTGCTCTCGGCGACCAGCGAGCTCTACGCCCTGAAGTTCTTCAGGCTCGGAAGGACGAGCTTCAGGGACGTCAGGAGGAAAAGGGCCAGTGGGCAGTCGGAGACCAACACGTGGATCAAGAGCAACTATAACGCCGCGAGGCACGAGTTCGCAGCCCTGGCGAGGCTCATCGACGTGACCACGAACGTGCCGCGGGCTGTGGACACCGACAGGCACACGGTGCTGCTGCAGGAGTTGCCCGGTGTGAGGCTCTCTAACAGACCCGAGCTGGAAGACCCCGTGACGGTCCTTCGGAGCATCGTCGAGACGGTAAGGGACGCATATGTGCTCGCTAAGATGATCAACGGGGACCTTAGCGAGTACAACATCCTCACCGACGGGGTGAGAGTCTGGCTCATCGACTGGCCCCAGTGGGTACCGCCCACACACCCGAACGCGAAGGAGCTGTTGCAGCACGACGTAGAGACCGTGCTGAAATTCTTCTCGAGGGCCTACGGTGTCGAAGCCGACCTTGGCGCGACCATGAAGGACGTCGGTAGTGCCGCAGAGGACAGCTGACCTAGAAGAGCACTATCTTCCCTTCGAGGATGAGCCCCGTTACCTTCCTTATCTCGGCGAGCGAGTCGTCGAGGACCGACTCTATCTCCGAAAGTGACTGGGAGAGCGATTTACCCTTCTCGAGAACCACCGCCGCGCTGGCGATCTGCGGCTGGTCGATCGGACTGCCTATCCTGCTGAGTATCCTGACGTAAGCCTCCCTCACTCCCGGGACCTCCTTGCAGATCTGCTCGGCCGCGAGTATCGCAAGCGCGTTGAACAGCTTGCCGGTATGATTGACGGGGTTCTTTCCCGCAGTCGCCTCCATGGAGTACTGCCTCATAGGGGAGATGAGCCCGTTCACCCTGTTGCCCCTGCCGGTGTTGCCGTCGTCACCCTGTTCGGCGGATGTGCCGGTAACCGTGAGGTAGTAGCTGCCCCTCTTGGGGTCGTCGCCGCTGTTGAGCTTGAGAGCCGTCTCGTACGGCGTCTCCGAAAGAAGGTCCTCGACGTGGTTCCTTACTTCCCCGATGACGCTCTCGTAGTGCGACGCATCAGGGATCTTGCCGCTCACCATTGCCGCCGCGACGGTGATGTTGAGCTTCTTCTTCATACGGAGCCCCATCACCTTGACGTCCTCTCCGACCTCGGGGTACTTCTTCTTGAATTTGGCGGAGTTGAGGAGCTTCTC
>JASHPA010000066.1 GCA_030038365.1 Nitrososphaerales archaeon | reverse complement strand
CGTTCGTGATGTGCACGACCCCATAGTCCGTGATGATCAGCTTGTCCATACCCCTGGGACCAAGCGAGGTGCGCACGATCTCTGTTATCAGACGGACTGCGGCAATGTTGTTCCGTATCGCCTGCTTGCCCATCGTCATCGTCTTGTCTTCTCTCAGGACGATGGCTGGGTTCGACCTCGTCGGAACCTGCGGAAGAGGATTCGTGATAGACAGACCGATTCCCGCCTTTCGGCGCGGCAAACGCCTTTGTATTTAGAATTTTCCGGCGAAAAGGCCCCAAAACATCCCCAACCTTTTAAGGCACCCTCGAACGCCGCCTATCCAGTATGACCAAGAAGAGGAAGAGCCGAGGACGAGCTAAAGGGGGCAAGGGCAGCTCGGACGTCGTCTCTTGCAGCAACTGCGGTGCCCACGTGCCACGCGACAAGGCCAAGAAGGTAACGACCAGGCTGAGCTTGGTCGAGCCACAGCTCGCGCGTGAACTGAGGGCCGCCGGAGCCTACATTGCGGCCCCGACGACCGTCAAGTACTACTGCATCAGCTGCAGTGTCCACTACGGCATAGTCAACGTACGGGCCAAGGCCGAGAGAAGGTTCAGCTAGGTCGGGGCCCCGACGGGAGCACCCGGCTTCAGCGCCGCGGTCACCCTTATCACCCGGGTGGCGAACGTCACGATGGCGAGGGCAGCGATCAGGAGCACCCCGTAGGAGATGAGCCCAAGGATCGAGGCCACTATCAGCACGACCAGACGCTCGCTCCTCTCCCCTATCCCGACGCCCGCGAGGTTTATCGAGAGCGAATCCGCCTTGGCGCGCGAGTAGCTGACGAGCAGACTGCACGAGAGAGCCAGGAAGACGATTATCGGCGTGGTGTAGTTCCCTATCAGGATGCCCAGATAGATGGAGGTCTCTCCGACCCTGTCCAGCGTAGAGTCTAGGAAGGAGCCTCTCTTGCTCACCCGCCCGGTCGCCCTTGCGACGGCCCCGTCGAAGACATCAAACGCTCCCGAGACGAGCACGAACAGGCCCCCCTCGAGCTCGGCATGGCTTCCCCCGGTGGCGAAGAACGCGGCAGCGAGGATCGAGAAAAGCGCGCCCACCACGGTCCATGCGGTCGGCGACGGCATGACGCGCGCCGCGCCCCGTCCTATCTGCAGCGAAACGCCCCCGAGCTTCCCGCGGAGCTTGTCGAGCACCTTTCAGCCTCCGCGTGGTCTTCTTATTAGCGCTCTCGAACGGCGCCTTTCGTTCCGGAACAAGAGAGCCAAACCTCATAAACGCGCGGCAGGAGATGTGTCTGATGAGTCGGCTAGACTCCGGTGGTCCCAGGGTGTACCTGCGCGTCTTCCTAGAGCTGATCGGCACAGTCGTGGTGATGTCGGCGGTGGGGGGATTGCTCTCCTACGAGCACGTGGCGCTGGGGATAACCGAGGTCTACGCCCGCCTCGCCTCCCTCCTGATCCTGGTGCTCGGGACCAGCCTGGTGCTCGCTGTAATCCACCGCCCGATGAAACACGCTATAGAGAGGAGGCGCGGTGCCCACTTTGCAAGCAGCGTCTCCTTCTTCGCGACCCTCATGGTAGGGATAATCGGTTTCCTCATCTTCCTGGCTGTCCTCTCGATACCGGCCTCGAGCTTCCTGGTTGCCGTCGGCGGCATCGGAATAGTTGTCGGGTTCGCGGTCTCGACCATAACGAACAACGTGATATCCGGGGCGTTCATGCTCACCTCGTTTCCAATCAAGATCGGGCAGAGGGTCATCATCACCGTGAACAACCAGCCCGGGACGATAACGGGGGTGAGCACGCTTTTCATGACGGTAACGACCGATGCCGGGGCCAAGCTGGTCATCCCGAACTCGGCGATCTTCAACGGAGGGGCGTTCATGCTGGACATCGACAACGACGCGACCGCATATCGGGGCGAAACCGGCAGGGAGCTCCTGGCCCACGTGGGTGACAGGGTCATCTCGTCGCTCTACCCCTACCCGGCTACGGTCGTAGAAGTGACGAGCATGGTCACAAAGATAGTCACCGACGGAGGCGCGGTCCTTGACATCCCCAATCAGGCGATACTGAACGGGTCGTCAGCGCTCATCAGGATACAAAAACCCGAAGAAGCGCTTTCGAGGCTCCCCATCGCGGTCGGAGACGAGGTCAGACTCAGCAGCGGGGACTTCCGCGGCAAGGTGACACAGATCGGTCCATACTACTTCAAAGTGAGCGGGGCGGAAGAAGACGTCGTCCTGCCGATAATGAGCCTGACGACCGGTGGTGTCACGGTCTTCAAAAAGAGACCACAACCTCCCGCGTGACGGGGACATCCTATAAATAGCGCCGGGGAACGCCGAGGTTCGGGTTGGGTAAGATAGACAAGGGAGTCTCGTGCTCCGTGTCAGGATGCAAGAACCCCGCGGTGAGGTCCGTCAGCAGGAACCAGGTAGCGGGAAGCGGGCTATCCGTCGGAGGAGACGCTCGCAGGGTCTACCTCTGTCACGAGCACTCCAAGCAGTGGAAGAAGAGCACGAAGAAGGACAGGGAAGCCGAAAGAGCCAGATGGGGCTGAGCCCCTCGTGAGCTAGTTGAGAATACTCCAGCAGCACCTCGATTTCATCGAGTATGAGCCGAGAGAGAAGGAGATCTCTCTCGCGGAGGAGGCCGAGAAGAAAAAGCAACGCTATGACGAGATAGTCGTCCTCTTCACATCCGTAGAGAAGGGAGACAACGACGAGGTCGCCAGGAAGGCGGTCGAAGGGGTCAAGGACTTCCTCGGGAAGCTCAAGGTAAACAAGATCATCATCTATCCGTACGCGCACCTCAGCCAGGACCTGGCGAAGCCCAAGGACGCGCTCGAGGTGCTCAGGGCGATGGAACGATACGCCAGGGAGGCCGGGATAGAGACGTACAGGTCTCCGTTCGGATGGAACAAGGCCTTCCAGATCAAGGTGAAGGGGCATCCGCTGGCGGAGCAGTCCAGGGTCTACACGGCCGGAGAATCCTCCGGCCTACGGCCAAGTACCACCCCGGCTGCCGCGGAGACGGTCGGACTCGGAAAGAAGGAGGAGCTCACCGGAGACCAGCTGTTCGCCAGGATAAAGAAGAGCGACTTCGCCGGTCTCCCGGATACAGACCACAGGATAATCGGCGAGAGGCTCGACCTGTTCAGCTTCCAGGAACCCTCGCCGGGGATGGTCTACTGGCACGACAAGGGATGGACGATCAGGAACACCCTGGTGGACTTTATCAGGCGCGAGCTGCGCGCGACGGGCTACCAGGAGATCAGCAACCCGACGCTCGCCAACACGAACCTCTGGCAGGTGAGCGGCCACTCGGAACACTACAAGGACAACATGTTCCTCACGGCGCTGGGCGACGAGGAGATGGGCATGAAGCCGATGAACTGCCCGTCGAGCTTCCTCGTCTACCGCTCCAGGAAGTGGAGCTTCCGCGACCTGCCCGTGAGGTACGCCATATTCGACCCCCTGTTCCGGAACGAGCTGAGCGGCGTCGCCTCCGGTCTCTTCAGGGTGAAGATGCTGACGCAGGACGACGGGCACATCATCTGCACCGAGGAGCAGGCCGAGACGGAGCTGAAGGGCATCATCGACCTCATGGCGAAGATGTACGGGGTCTTCAAGCTCGAGTACAAGGTCAAGATCTCGACCATGCCGGACGACCACATGGGCACCGACGAGGAGTGGGAGAGGGCGACCTCCACGCTCATCAGGGTGGTGGAGTCGAAGGGCCTCCCCTACACGCTGAAGGAGAAGGAGGGCAACTTCTACTCGCCGAAGATAGACGTGGACATCAAGGACTCGCTCGGAAGAGAGTGGCAGTGCGCCACGATCCAGCTCGACCTGCAGATGCCCAAGCGGTTCAGGCTCGCCTACACCGGTTCGGACGGCAAGGAGCACACCCCGGTGGTCCTCCACAGGGCCATCTACGGCTCCCTCGAGCGCTTCATCGGGATACTCATCGAGCACTACCAGGGCAAGTTCCCCGTCTGGCTCTCCCCCGTCCAGGTCAGGGTGCTCTCCGTCTCCGACGAGAGCAGGGACTACGCGCAGCAGGTCCTGGAGAGGGTCAAGGGCGCCGGGGTGCGGGCGGAGGGCGACCTGCAGAGCGGGACCATAGGCGGGAAGATAAGGGACGCCCAGCTGCAGAAGGTCCCCTTTTCAATTGTCGTGGGAGCGAAAGAATCGGAGAACCAGACAATCTCAACCAGAACCCGAGAAGGTGTCGTCAAGCATGATGTGAGATTGCAGGACTTTTTAGCGGACATCAAAAGTCTTGAGGCGCAATTCAAGTAAGAGCGCCGAGAACCCGTGTTCCTTTGGCGGTCAGGCGGAATGTCCCGTAGCCCCGAGCCCGAGTCCATGTCATACGGGGCCTCGTCACAAAATGGCCCTTGATTAGCTTCTGTAGCTGGTTTCCAGCACGGGTCTTGCTTATACCCAGGTCGAGGGCGATGGCTCTTCTTGTAGTCTTGCCGTTTCGAATTGAACGCAGAACCTTCATTCGCAGGCTCAATTCCGGAATCCTATTTCGATCGTAGGAGTCAATTGCTCTCCTTAGTTTGTCGAGTCGCTTTGGATGGAGAGGTTTGACGACGCGGGCGAAAAGTCTCAGGTTAGTTTGATGGTAGATTACGAGTCGAAAAATCAATCTTCGCTCTGACCTATCAGGATAAACCCTTGAGGATATCATGAGACGCCCCAATACCTTTTGTATGAATGTTAGATAGGTTCTAGAATTATTCGTTATGGTTATCCTGCGCGTCGAAAATCCGCTCTGAGTCTTCTTCCGAAGCGAAACAGAGCCTTCGGCGTCGAAAGCCGCTCTGGTCATGGCGACCCCCAAACCAAGTGACTGGAAGACGAAGTTCGGAGGACGCATCTGCCGCTTCTTTCCGAGTGCTATCCTGAAGACCCTGTGAAAGAGCACGGCGAAAAGTCGCGAACGGATCGTAAGAAAAAAGCACCCATTATGTTGATACAGGTAAATGCTGGTTGGAGGAAGTCCCAGCCTGCGAAAGAAGTGACGAACGCGGGAAATGAGAGCCACCTCCTTGTTCACAAAGACGACGTAATGTTGACTCTTGGGGATGTGGC
>JASHPA010000065.1 GCA_030038365.1 Nitrososphaerales archaeon | reverse complement strand
ACCCCACTTGGCGCCAAAATCCCCTACAGCAAATTTAGGGTCTATCCACACGACCTTTCCCCCGTTGACGCCTGCGTCCAGGAGCTTGCCTATCACTGTGATGCCGGCGGGCCCCGCGCCAACGACAGCCCAGTCATAGATTTCGCTTTTCATGGGTAGTCCAGACCATCCTCAGCAGCTCCCACCAATAGGCGCGCCTGAAGCCGAGACGTCGTGTAGCGTCTCCGAAAGCCCTCCTCTCCCAGAACGCCGCTGCACGCGGAGAGCGAAAGACCCGTCATGCCGGTAGACGACGATATTACGGGGGTAAAAAACGCATGGCTGCTGACCAGAGATACGGGCAGTGGCCCCTCTCGAACGCATCCCGCGTTCGTGCGTTCGCCAAAGTCTTAAAATGAGGCTCCGACGGGGGAAAAATCAAGAGGGCCAGCGGGTAGCATGGAGAATCTCTCGGTCGAAAGGCTTTCCACCACGCTCTCCAAGTTCCAGGGACGGCGGGTCCTCGTCGCGGGCGACCTCATCGTCAGCAGGTTCGTGGAGGTCTCCGCGCGGAAGCTGGCCCGGGAGGCGCCGGTGCCCGCCGGCGACTATGTGGGCGAGACGCTGCTCGCTGGCGGCGCAGCCAACCTTTCAAGGGAGCTCACGTCGCTCGGCGCTTCGGTCTCGGTCCTCGGGGTGGTGGGAGACGACGCTCAGGGATCCTGGCTCCGGGACGACCTCATCCGCAACGGTGTGAACGCCTCGGGCATCGCGACCGACAAGAACAGGCCCACGTCCCTTCGCACCTGGATAATGGTGAACAGGCTCCACTACCTCAGGATAGACCAGGAGACCCGCAAGGACATACCGGCGGTGACGACATCGGCTTTCATCGACGCTGCCAAGCTCGAGGTCCCTCGCGCCGACGCGGTCATCCTCTCGGACTACGACAGAGGTGTGATTAGCCCTCCCCTCATAGACGGTATCGTCTCCGCAGCGCAGAAGTCGGGAAAGATAGTCGTCGCGCAGCCCAAGATGCGCCACTACCTGGACTTCTCGGGGGTGACCTACGTCAAGTCGAACATCGAGGAGGCCACCCACGCGACCGGCATGAGCATCGTCAACGAGACGAGCCTGAGGAATATGGGCGTCAATCTCATGCAGCGCCTAGACTGCAAGGGCATCCTCATCACCAGGGGTGAGCAGGGGATGACCGTCTTCGAGAGGGACGAGATAACCAACTTCCCGCCGATCTTCGGAAGGCGCAACTTCTTCAGCAAGATCGGGGTGAGAGACACCATGACCGGCGTCTTCGCGTTGTCCGTCGCAGCTGGCGCTAGCGCCGCCGAGGCAGCCTGCCTCGCCAACATCGCCGGGCCCGCCAGGAGCGACAAGGCGCGCAACGTCACGCTTAACGTCGCCGACCTCCAGAACGCGCTGGGCGACCTCGGTGACTTTTTACAGAGGATTTCGCAGGCACCCGTGAGGCGATAGTGTGGAGACCGCACGCGAGGCCGCCAAGCTTCAGGAGATCTCGAGGAGCACCAGGAAGCTCATACTCGGGACGCTGGCCGAGGCTGGCTCGGGCCATCCCGGGGGTTCGCTCTCCGCCGTGGAGTTGCTCGTCACGCTCTACTTCTACAAGATGAAGCACGACCCCAAGAACCCGAAGTGGCCGGACAGGGACCGCTTCATCCTGAGCAAGGGACACGCCGCTCCGCTGCTCTACTCAATCCTCGCCCAGGCGGGCTACTTCCCGGCAGAGGAGCTACAGCACCTCAGGAAGATGGGTGCTCTCCTCCAGGGTCACCCCGACCTCAGGATCCCTGGTGTCGAGATGCCCGCCGGCTCCGAGGGCATCGGCCTCTCGGTGGGGGTCGGCGAGGCGCTCGCGGCCAAGATAGACAAGAGGAGCTACAGGACCTACGTCCTGATGGGCGACGGCGAGCAACAGGAGGGTGAGGTCTGGGAGGCTGCCATGTCCGCTTCCAAGTTCAAGCTCGACAACCTCATCGCCATGGTCGACAGGAACGGTATACAGCAGGACGGGCTCACCGAGCAGATAATGCCGCTCGAGCCCCTCGCCGCCAAGTGGAGGTCCTTCAACTGGAACGTCATCGAGGTCGACGGCTACGACTACCTCCAGCTCATCGACGCCTTCGATGCGGCGGAGCTTACCAAGCACAGGCCCACGATGATAATCGCGCACACCGTGAAGGGCAAGGGGGTTTCCTTCATGGAGTGGTCGCCGACGTACCACGGTACCGCTCCCTCCAAGGACAAGATCACGGACATCTACAAGGAGCTAAAGTGACGTGAAGCCGGTGAAGATAGCCCCATCGATCCTGGCTGGTGACCTCGGGAACCTCAGGGGCGCAGTCGAGACGGCCATGAAAGGCGGCGCCGACCTGATCCATGTCGACGTGCTCGACGGACACTTTGCCCCGAACATCTCCTTCGGCGCGGGGACGGTCAGGGCCCTCCGCGCTGGGAGCACGGCCCCCTTTGATGTCCATCTCATGATAGAGAGACCGGGCTACGCCGTCCGTGACTACCTTGACGCGGGTGCCGACAGGGTGATCTTCCAGGCGGAGACGATAGACGAACCCAGCTTCGATGCCCTCTTCGCCGTCGTACGATCCTACGACAGGCAGCTTGGTCTGGCCCTCAAGCCCGAGACGGACCTTCCCGGCTGGGCCGAGGCCAAGCTGGGCCAGATGAGCACGGTCCTCGTGCTGACGGTCAACCCCGGGTTCAGCGGGCAACGGATGGATGTGAAGCAGTTCCCCAAGATCGAGCGCATCGCCAAGATCATAGCTGACAGGCACCTGGAGACGGACCTCGAGATAGATGGCGGCATAGACGAGAGGAACATCAACGAGGTCGCTAGGAGGGGAGGAGACACTTTCGTAGCAGGCGCAGGCGTGTACGCGCAGCAGGACCCGGTCAGAGCCATGGCCAACCTCAGGGAAAACGCCACCAAGGCCAGGGGTTCTGCTTGATGCTAGAGAAGCTCGGTTCGATGAGGACCGCCTACGGCGAAGCGCTGGTCGAGCTCGGTGCCTCCCATCCTGACGTCGTCGTGCTCGGGGCCGACACCACAGAGTCGATAAAGTCCGGCATGTTCGGCGCAAAGTACCCGGACAGGTTCTTCAACATGGGTATAGCCGAGCAGAACCTCGTCGGCGTCGCCGCAGGCTTCGCGCTCGCCGGCAAGGTCGCGTACGCCGGAACCTATGCGATATTCGTCCCGGGGAAGTGCGTCGACCAGATCCGCAACATCATCGCGTATGCCGACCTCAACGTCAAGCTCATCTGCTCTCACGGCGGCATCTCCGTCGGGCCCGACGGCGCGTCGCACCAGCAGCTCGAGGACATTGCGATAATGCGCGTCATCCCGAGGATGCGCGTGGTGATCCCCTCGGACTCTGTGTCGGTGAAGGGGATTGTGAAGGCGATAGCCGACATCAGCGGGCCCTTCTACGTGCGGCTCACTAGGGGCGTGGTCAAGGGCTCTACTTCGCCAATAATCTACGAAGACGGTTTCGATTACAAGCTGGGCAAGTTGAACGTGCTCAGGGAAGGCTCCGACGTGGCCATATTCGCCTGCGGTTTGCTCGTACCGGAGGCGCTGAGAGCCGCGGAGGCGATGAAGGCAAAGGGCGTGAGCGCCTGTGTCGTCGACGCGCACACCATCAAGCCGCTCGATGAGGAGCTCGTCGCCAAGCTGGCCAGGCAGTGCGGCTCGATAGTGACGGCGGAGGAGCACAACATCCTGGGAGGCCTGGGCTCCGCGGTCGCGGAGGCCGTGACCAAGCGCTATCCGGTAAGGGTCGAGCGCGTGGGGGTCGTGGACAGGTTCGGCGAGAGCGGCGAGGCCGCGGAGCTCTTCCAGAAGTACGGCCTGACGGCAGCGAGGATCGAGGAAGCCGCCGACGCGGCACGAAAGTCCGCGCACTGACTTCAACCTCAGTTCGGCATCACCAAGGCTTAAATCTGCTAAACGGGCCGCCTCTCCTCTTGTCCAAGTCGCGGCTAGATATACTCAGCTCGTTCCTCCGAAAGAGGTACAAGCTGGTCCTCGTCCTATGGATAATCGCGCTGATAGGTTTCGGCACGCAGATCACCACCTTCTTCGGCGCCGTCAACTACGACGTTGCCGGCCAGAGCTTCGGAGGACCGACGAACTCCGAGTCGCAGCAGGCGCAGAACATCCTGAACGCGCAGTTCCCGTCCTCGAACGACTCCTCGGGGAACAACGGGATCATAGTCGTGCTCCAGAATGGCGACATGTACTCGTCGCAGGTGCAGTCGGCCATCATCGGACTCAACAAGACACTGGCGTCAGACCCGGCCCTCTCGGGGAGCTTCACGGGGATGGACAGCATATACTCCACGGAGTACAGCACGCTCTCTTCGCTGGTTCCCTCGCTTCTCCCGAGCGTCGCGGAGCTCAACTCCAGCATCGGGTCGATCGCCTCGGGGTCTCACGCGCTCCTGACGCTCGACCAGGGGGCGGTATCGAGCGTCGCCGGGATAAACGCGACCGCGCAGCTCGTCTATGGTGTTCCCTCTGACTTCCTCCAGGCCTGGACCGCGGCGCTGCCAGACTGTGCCGGGTCGGGAAGCTGCGCCACCGAGGCCGTGAATCAGACCGTCTACTCGCAACTCGCAGCCAACCCCAACCCTCTGGCAGCGGCCTACTACACCACCTTTGTCGACCTCTGGAACCAGTCCTTCACCTCGCAGCCGGACGCCGGGAACCCCTCGCCGCAAGCGAGGGAGCAGACGGTCGTCCAGCAGGCGGTCGCCGCCATTAGCAGCGGACCCGGCGTCTCTGCGCAGGAAGCGCAGACCCTGTCCGTCGTCGCCTCGGGACTAAACGCCACCGACTTTTACACGACCAATGCCATCGGCAACGCCACCGTCAGCCTCCTTGAGCCGGAAACGCCGTCCAGCCTCACCTCATCCCTCGGGATCACCCTCAACGGCCTCGTGGCCGGCGTGATCGCCCTCGGACCTTCGCCCAGCAACGCGACCGTGCAGAGCTTCACGCTCCAGCTCTTCTCCAGGAGCATAAACAGCACGTCGGGCTCTGGGATAAGCGCCACTCAGCTCGTCGACGACGCCTACTCCCTTGGAGCGTCGCCGACGACATCTTCGACCTGGGAGCTCGCTTCTTCCATCGTGGCGAACTCCACCGCCGCGTCCTTCGCCACCTCTCCGCTCTTCACCTTCAGGGCACCTGCTCTCGCCTCCCTGCTCTCCTCCTTCAGCGGCGGCTACTCCTCTGCGCAGATAGCGGCAACGATCAAGAACCTGGCGGTCAGCGACGGCTACCTCCAGTATCCCGCCGTCCTTTCCCGCGCCATAACCAGCAATTTCATCAGCCCCGACAACGGCACCATGATAGTCATCTACAACTTCGCCGTCTCTCCGACGGACTCCATGATAGCCGCCTTCAGGAGCGACGCGTCGGCTTCCGGTGTCCCGGCCCTTGGCACGTACTACATCACGGGCGGGGCCGTCCTTACGTCCGACATCTCCAAGGTCTTCGGTCCGGTGGTGGGGGTCACCGTCGTACCCGGCGTCCTCGCATCGCTCGCCATCGTAGGCGTCCTCCTCCTCGCGCCGCTGGCAGCGATAATCCCGGTCCTGGTCGGCGGCATAGCGATAGGGATCTCCCTCCCCGTGATCTATTTCGGCGTGGTCGACATCGGCCACGGGACGCTGACCTTCCTCACGCCGGCCTTGACTATCCTGCTCGTCCTGGGGCTCGCCGTCGACTACTCGGTCCTCCAGCTGAGGAGGACACGCGAGGAGCGCGTCAGGGGCAGGACCCCTGAGGAGAGCGTCGCCCTCTCCGTCCGCTGGGCGGGACAGGCCGTCCTCACCGCAGGAGTCACCGTCGTGGTCGCTTACGTGGTGATGGCGGTGGCGAACGTCCCACTATTCAGCAGCGTAGGCACGGCGATAGCGATAGCCGTGAGCATCCTCATCGCGGCGGCGCTCACGCTGCTGCCATCGCTCGAGCTCCTCCTCAAGGACAGGCTGTTCTGGCCGGGCCTGAAGCGGCAGCTGGCGAACCAGAACATGGTCAGGCGCCAGAAGCGCAGCCGTGTGAAGATGCTCGGCGAGAGGACCCTCCAGAGGAAGGTAGCCGTGATCGTAATCATAGCGGCCTTCGCGGCAGGCGCGTTCTACGTGGCGCTCGTCACGCCGAGCGGCGCGGACATCCTCAAGCTGTTCCCTGACTTCCCGAGCAACCAGGGGCTGACCGTCCTCACGCAGAACCTCGGGAGCGCGACCACCGACCCGGCCGTCATCGTGGTCACGACGACCACACCCATCCTGGGGTCGAACGGGCAGTTCAACCAAGGGCTGATGAACGAGATCGAGTCTATCAGCTCTACGGCGGCCTCCGTAAAGGGTGTCGTCTCTGTCTCAGGACCCACCCGACCGTACGGCCAGGCCTTCAACTACAGCGGCGTGCAAGAACTGTCGCAGCCCGAGAAGGCGCAGTACCTCTCCGGCATGTACTCCTTCATCGGCAAGAACAACGAGACCGCTCAGATCCTCGTCGGGCTCGAGAGCGACACCGAGAGCCAGGCCGCGATAAACACGCTACTGAAGATGGAGTCTACGATAGCCGAGACGCATCCGGGAGACGACGTGACGCTGTACTATGGCGGCACTACGCAGTCCACTTACGACAGCCAGGCGTTCCTCAACGGGATCCTCCCTGAGGTCATAGTCGTACTCGCGGCCGGGATCTACGTCATCCTCTTCCTGCAGCTCCGGTCGCTCTTCACCCCTCTGAGGCTGGTCTTCACGATACTCTGCAGCGTGGCCATCTCGCTCGCCCTGCTTTCTGCCATCTTCTACTACGGCCTCGGCCTCCCGATACTGGACTTCGCGCCTCTCTTCGTGGTCGTAACGATGCTCGGCGTCGGGATCGATTACGACATATTCTTCGTGACGAGGATACGGGAGGAGGCCATGAAGGGGAGGAGCGACAGCGAGGCGATCAAGACCGCCCTCGACAAGACTTGGGTGACCATCCTTGGGCTCGGCCTCGTGCTCGCCACCGTCTTCTCGTCCCTCATAGTCACAGGCATAGGTCTGCTCGAAGAGATAGGCTTCGTCGTGGCCGCGGCGGTGATCATCGACGTCGGCATCGTGATCCTGTTCTTCGTCACGGCGCTCATGGGGCTCGCGGCCAAGTACAACTGGTGGCCGTCGAGCCTTGCCAAGCGCAAGGTACTTCCAGAGGAATCAGAAGCCGAAGAATAGCGCTCAGCTCTCGCGCCAGACGACCTTGTCGCGGAACGGGGTCCTCTTTCCGGGAGCGGTCATCCCCGTCACATAGCCGATGTAGACCATCGCTATCAGCCTCTCGTCCCCCTGCATCTCGAAGAACCTCCTTATGCCCTCCGAGTATGAGTGCAGCCCCGTCCTCACCGACGTGGCGAGCCCGAAGGAATGCGCCGCGAGGAGCATGTTCTGCAGCGCTGCGCCGGCCGCGACCATCTCCTCCTGCGCGGAGATGTTCTCCCCCTGCTTGGGGCTGCCTATCAGGGCTATGATGACCGGGGCCGAGAGCGGCTTTTCGCGCTCCTTCGCCAGTCGCTCCGGAGGTACCACGTCCTTCGAGCCCTTTGCCATCGCTTCGGCGAGGGCTTCTCCGAGCTTCCTCCGGGCCTCCTTCTCGATGACCACGAAGCGCCAGGGTTCCGTAAGGTGGTGGTTGGGTGCCCAGGTCGCCGCCTCGATGACGGATTCGATGTCCGAGCGCGAAGGCGCCAGGTCCGCATCCATCTTCTTGACAGTCCTCCTCGACCTGATGGCATCGATGACGGCGTTCATGCGCCCGTGCCTCTTGCACACACCTTAAATACAAAATTCGAGCGTCTCACGATCGATGAAGTTCTACCTCGACTCCGCCAACCTGACCGCGATCAGGAAGTACAACCAGATGGGTCTTGTCGACGGCGTGACCACCAACCCCTCGCTCGTCGCGAAAGAGGGAGGTGAGTTCGAGGACATCATCGTCTCGATCTGCAAGGAGGTCGGCGGTCCGGTTAGCGCCGAGGTCGTGAGCACCGACCATGATGGGATCGTCACCGAGGCGAAGCGCCTGTCGAAGCTCGCCCCCAACGTGGTCGTGAAGATACCTATGATACCCGAGGGGTTGCGCGCGACAAAGACCGTCAGTGGCATGGGCATACCGGTGAACGTCACGCTGATCTTCTCCGCAAGCCAGGGCCTGCTCGCCGCCAAGGCTGGGGCGTCCTACCTGAGCCCGTTCATCGGAAGGCTCGACGACATCGGTCAGAGAGGGATGCAGGTCGTCGAGGACCTGGTCACGATAAAGGCGAACTACAGGCTAAAGTCAGAGGTCCTGGTGGCCAGCATAAGACACCCTCCGCACGTCCTGGAGGCGGCAAAGCTGGGGGCTGACATCGCCACGATGCCGCCTGACGTGATGGAGAAGATGATGCAGCACCCGCTGA
>JASHPA010000004.1 GCA_030038365.1 Nitrososphaerales archaeon | reverse complement strand
GAATTTTCTTCGTCGCCGCTCCTCACAATGCCAATCAGTCTGCATCGCCTGAGCAGCAAGGTTCGCTTTCTACAATGATGTCCACCGTCGCAACAACCTCCAGTCTCCCAACGTCTACAGTAGCTTCTGCTGGACAGCCTCAAACTGTTTTTGGTTTCGTCGTCAACTCAAGTGCAGACAAGACTGCGGTGTTCCCGAGTGACACTATGATGTGGACGAATTACGTCCTTTCGAGCTCTTCACAGATTACTGGTATTACTACCGCAATAATCACGACGCCTTCAAGCCCCGAGTTGAATGTAATCATGGCGATTTACGTCAATGGCAACCTCATCAGTGAAGAAAATTACCAGATTGGACCTCCAGTCCCTCCTAGTAGTAGCCCGGATTTGACGCTACCATCAAATTTCACCCAAGCTAACGAAGTAACGGTTCCACTCGGTACAACGGTGCAGGCGGGAGCGACAATTTCTGTGGCGATATGGTCTAACGGCCCCCTCACTATCCAAGTCGATAATGCGGATTCAACCGCACATGGAACCTATCAATACGCCCTTCCATCGTCGACGATATCGCTTCCTCAATCGCTGCCCTCTTCCACCCAATCCATGTCTTCGGCTCCGGACTTCTGGGCCTTTGACCAGGGGCAATGAGGAGACGACGGCGATGCTTGGGAATAAATGCGTAACTACAGGAAATCGATTGTCCGCGCTAGCGCTGCTAACTTTGCTCGCAACATTACTTATGGTTTCTATGGCTCACCCGGTTCTGGCGTACTCTGGTGGAGAAGGAAGCACCAATACGTGGATAAGCACGTCATCCACGGAATGCCAGAGCGGTAATTATTCACCAGCAAAGATAGGCACAATCTGGGATACCGAGACGCCCGTACTGAGTTCTGATGATAATCAGGGTGTGTTGGGAGAGTGGTCCTGGCAGGTCAATGTTCAGACGGAGCAGAAGCTGACCAGTACAGGCAACGAAGTCGGATATCAGTTCGTCCAGAACGTTGGAAGCTATGAATTGACCGATCCTTGGATTGAATTGCTTCTACCGACCGGCTTCCAGATGCAAGGTGGATCCATGTCTTGGACTGCTTACAATACATACTACGTGGGCGGTCCGAGTGCGCGCCTTAATCTGCAGGTGGAAGCTGATGCGGGCTGGAGCAGCAACGTGATTACAGATGTTACCTACTACATCTGGGATAATGGAGTCCTCCAAAGCAATTCGATAGTGGTAGATATCCCGACGGCAGACCAGGCCACGCCGGTCGCTTATCAGAATGTCCTCGTATCAGTCGGCCAAGTGGACGATGTGGTCTACAGTCCTGTTGCCTTCACAGGTGGAACGGGGATGTTCTACACCTATCCTAACTCGCAGTACGCGAACACGGCCTGCGTGAGTTGGGGGACTGGCGAAACCTCGAACATGGGGTACTATGCGTGGCCAGGATCGTGCAGCAGCTGCTACCAGGGGTATACGGTAGCGGGGGAGTTTCCGAGTATTACGGTCCAATCAGTGAATGAAGACGAAACTCTAATCTATGGATACTACACAGAATTGGAGAGCTCGTCCGGCACGAATATCACTTCCGGGTTTACAACACACACTTTCAGCGACGCTTACTTGGTCAACGGGACATCGTACTACCTGAAGGCTGACAGCTACGGTAGTTGCACATTCGCTACCTGGTCGGATGGAGTGACTACGGACCCTCGACCGGTTACGGCGAGTGACCAAATGGTATTCACGGCAATCTATGACTGCACGTAGTATCTCCGAAGATGCGTCCCGTGGGAAAGAGAACTTTAAGCCCTTATAAGATTAAGAGCGATTCACTCAGACCACTCTGCGTTGTCATCCAGCCACACGAACCCTGCCACTATTATCGGTTAAAATCTACCCGACCATCGACCGAAACCCTCGCAGCCGTTGCTTAGATGAGAGCTTCTCGTAGATCGGGTGGATGACTCCCACAGATTCTATTGCTACATGCTTTCTCTCCAGGAAGGGAGGAGAGGAACTCGCCCAGCTCCTTCGTGGGCATCCTCTCTTCCAAGACGAGGGAGCCTTCCTTCTCAAGGACGGCCAGCTGCGACTCCTTCTCATGCACGTCGATACCGACATAGAGTATGCCATGGTTCATGGCCTTCCTTTTCGCTCGCCCTTTCATTAGGTCATAGGATCAGTTCCTGCTCGTCCCTGCCTTATATCGTTAATAACACCTGGAGCGCGCCGTCCGAACTCGAGCAGGTTTCACACGTGACCTCGTTTACCATCCTTTACGACATGGTACGCTGGGAGGAGAAGGCGATAGCTAACGCCGCGAAGAAGAAGGGCATCGACGTGCACCTGATTGACGCAAGGACGCTCGCTTTGGAGATCACGTCAAAGAACAGCGGCATACCCGACCACACCATCCTCGAACGCTGCGTGAGCCACTACCGTAACGTGCACGCAACGGCGGCACTGGAGTCGATGGGACACAGGGTGGTCAACGACTTCAGGAGCGCCTACACCTCGAGCGACAAGCTGTTCTGCAGCCTCGCGCTCGCCAGGGCGAACGTCCCAACCCCGAAGACGTTTCTCGCCTTCACCGAGGAGGCCGCGAAGAAATCTCTCGCTCAGCTCGGCTACCCTGCGGTCCTGAAACCGGTGGTGGGCAGCTGGGGGAGGCTCGCGGCGCTGCTCAAGGACGAGGACTTTGCGACCGCGATAATCGAGGACCGGGAGTACATGTACCCGATGTACCAGGTCTATTACCTGCAGGAGTTCGTCAAGCGTCCCCCGAGGGACATCCGCTCGTTCGTGGTGGGAGATCAGACCATCGCCGCGATATATCGTCACTCGGCCTCCGACTGGAGGACTAACACGGCTAGGGGCGGCAAGGCCGTCCCGTGCCCGATAACAGAGGAGCTGAACGAGCTCTCGCTCAAGTCAGCCAGGGCGGTCGGCGGTGAGATAGTCGGGGTCGACCTTATGGAGTCTCCGGACGGCATGCTAGTGCACGAAGTGAACAACACCACGGAGTTCAAGAACACCGTCCCGGCCACCGGCATCGACATACCCGGATACATCGTCGACTACCTCGTCTCACTGGAGAAGAGGTGACCCGTTGCAGCGGGAAGTGCAGCTGCTCCTAGACTCTCTGAAGGTATACTCGCCTTCCACGAAGGAAGCCCGGCTCTCCGCGCTCCTCCAGCGCCGGATGAGCTCCCTTGGGTTCAGGAACGTCCGCACCGACGCCGCCGGCAACGCGATCGGCGAGATAGGCTCCGGCCGGCCCCATCTCCTCCTCTGCGGGCACATGGACACAGTCCCTGGGGTGATCCGTGTACGGCAGGACGGAGAGAAGATCTATGGCCGTGGCGCTGCCGACGCCAAGTCCCCGATGTGCGCCATGATATGCGCCGCTGCGAGCCAGGGCGAGAAGCCTCTGCACGTCACGATGGCCTGCGTCACCCGCGAGGAGGGCGATAGCCTCGGCGTTCACACCCTGATCGACGCAGGCGGCGACTACGACGCCGCGATCTTCGGCGAGCCCGGCGGAGCGAACAAGGTGGCCGTCGGCTACAGGGGAAGGATGGAGGCGGCCCTTACCGTCACGACGACCGGGGGCCACGCGGCGTCGTCGTGGGTGCGCAAGAGCGCCGTCGACCACGCCCTCGCCGTCCTCTCCAGGCTCCACGACTACGAGAAGCGGAGGACGGTGAAGGACGACCACTATCGCTCGGTGAATGTCTCGCTGACCGTCATCCGCGGGGGCTCCTACTCGAACGTGACCCCGCGCAGGTGTCGGACGGTCCTCGACATCAGGATACCCCCCGACCTTACAGCGCAGACCGTGCGGTCCGAGGTCCTAGGCATCTCCGACGACTATGCGCTGCAGAACCCGGACGCCACAGTCCGGATGGAGTTCGCAGAGCCGACCGAGCCGTACGAGGCTCCTAAGGATTCGGCGGTGGTCAGGGCTTTCCAGCGCTCTATCCTAACAAGCCTGCAGACGCGCCCTGTGTTCACCCACAAGACCGGGACAGGCGACATGAACACGCTCGCCGAGCGGATGAAGATCCCCTGCGTGACCTATGGGCCGGGAGACTCGAGACTGGAGCACACGGACCACGAGTACGTCGAGACGGGCGATTACCTCAACTCGATCTCCGTACTGAAGGGTGTCTTCAGGGAATTCAGGACGATTTCTTCACCACGCTAGCCGGGAATTCAGACAAAAGGAGATAATCGCAAGACGCGCGGCGTTGGACTCCGCGACCATAGATGACGGACCCAGCGCCAGAGAACACTACCCGGGGTGCCCCTCAGGCAGCGTGGGTCTGGACCGTCCTCCCCCTGAACGCGGGAGTGC
>JASHPA010000064.1 GCA_030038365.1 Nitrososphaerales archaeon | reverse complement strand
CGACGGAAAAGTAGTCGTGATAGGGCTGGGGAACCCCTACATGAGAGACGACAGCATAGGCTTGAAGGCGGTCGCACGCCTCAGGACACTGGGGCTCGGCGCAGGTGTGTTCTTCTACGAGACCCAGAACCTTGACCTTCCGCTCCTCTGGCAGTTTGGAAGGGCAAGAAAGATCGTAGTCCTGGACGCTTTGAGGTCTGAGCAGCCTCCCGGGACGATCACTGTATATACCATAGCTCCAAGCAAGAACAGTACTGTCTCGCAACTTCCTACCCTTCATGCGGTCCAGCTCCATGACCTGTTCGACATGGCGGCAGACGGCGGTCTCCTGTCGTGTCCGGTCGTGATAGTGGGCGCTGAACCCAAGGACTGTAGCGTGGGGGAGGGCCTGACGGAGGAGCTGGAGGGGGCCATCCAGCCGATGATTGCGGAGGCCCTCCGGCAGATCAGCATGGACGTCATTTCAGAATCTGCTGCACCCTAGGCTCCCGAAGGAAGAAGGCGACGACGAATGCGAGCGTGATCGGCACCATCGCGTCCAAGGCCAATGCTCTGCCCACGCCGATCGTGAAGAGCGATGCGGAGATTATGGGCGAGAATATCGTCGCGACGGACTGCGACGATGTGCTTAGGCCCAGTGCACTGCCAGTCGTCCCTCCAGCGCTATCCGCCATGAGCGCCTGCATTACTGGAAATATCGAGGAACTGAAGAACCCCATCGAAAGCGCTCCAGCCAGGTCGAGCGCGAAACTGAAGGAGGCGAAGAAGAGCGCGTATGAGAGAAGGGTTGCGAATGTAACGATGACGAGCAGTCTGTTTCTCTTCACTGTATCGGATAAGCCCCCCAGTATCACCTTGCCGAATGCGCCTGCGATAGTTACGAGAGCGGAGAGAAGCGCCGAGGAAAGGATCGTGAAGTGCATCACCTTGAAGAAGTAGTAGGGAAGGAAGACGACCTGCCAGACCGACGCCCAGGTGGCTAGAAGTGCGAAAGCCATGATCACGACCACGTTCCGGTTTCTCAATAGCTGCAGAGCGTCCCTCCCAAGTCTCAGGGAGCCCGCGCCGCGGCCCACTCCTGCCAAGTGGTGTCTCGACAGAAGAATGCCGACTATCACGAAAAGGCCCAGAAGTGGAGCTATGAAGAATGCGGGTCTCCAGCTCGAGTAGACTAGGTATGCGATTCCGCCAATCGATAGCCCCGCGGCGCTCCCTACGTCGAACCCGACGTAGAATATGCCGAGAGCCAGCCCCTTCCTTCCTCGGAAGTAATTCGCCACGCTCGCCATAGCGACGGGCCAGAAGGCTCCTTCTCCTAGCCCACTGATGAATCGATATGCGAATGCTTGGGCGAAGCTCGTAGAGGTTCCAATAAGCAGGGTGAACGCAGTGAATGTCGTCAGACCAGCGATGATGACGGGCCAGCGGCCGAATCTGTCCGAGAGATAGCCTGCCGCGAATACGATGCATGTCACACCGATGTATTGAGCCGCGCTCAGCCATCCGACCTCGGAGTTGGTCAGGGCCAGCGAGGGTTCCATCACGGCCAGGACCGACGAGAGGACAGTGCGGTCCACGGCGTAGACCGCATACCCCATCGTCATGAGCAAGAGGAATGCCGACGAACCGAAGTAGGTCGAGAAAGTCCGCGAACCCGTTTGTCGAATGTTCGAAGTAGCTTTCGTGAGCGTGAGACGCGCTCTGGATATGACAGGAACGGCTCTAGAGGTTGAACGCATTTACTTCGAACCTGAAGTTGATGAAACGAGAATGTTCGTCGCCTGGATATCAAGCGCCGTGTACTTCCTCAAGTTCCTGAGCTGGTACGACGTAAGCTTCTCGCTTGCGAAATTCCAGTGTACGGACACCCAGTCTCCCTTGCGTACGGTCCCGAACGAGGGTATCAGTGCGTCGTACCGGACTTCCTTTTTTTCCGGGAGCGTCAGCGACAGACTGCCCTCATCAATTGCGAGCGTCGGCCGCTCGACGACCAACGTTTCCCTCTTGACATCTGTCACCTTACCCCATGAGATTCTGCAGGAATCCATGAGACTGAGCAGCTTCTCCTCGCTTCCTGACTTGAGGTTCGACCGTGCATACATGCCTAGGACATAGAACGTATGGTGGGGCTTCGCCATCGGGCCGAGCTTTCTGAAGAGAGACCTCGTCTCTTCCCTGTGGGCGGTGTCCTTCTTGCCGGCCTTCTTCCTCGTTGGACCTAGGTTCTGGTGCGTGAACCGGTAGAACTCGGACGGTTGCACCATGTCCAGAAGCGGGTTGCCAATCCAGTAGGCCTCCGTCACGTCGCGGTCAAATGGCTCTCTGCCCGTAGCCTTGGCAATCATGCGCACGAATGGATAAGCAGCCTCGAACTTTGTCAGCGCCGCGGTGAGGTCCTCCGTCACAGAGGACTCGTGCAGATGCTCAAGGATCTTGCCGTTTTCATCCGGGCCGCAATAGCCCAGACTGTTGGGCTGGAGGGCATGCTTCGCTTGAAGCAGTTCACCGTCGATCAGCGACTTCTTGTTCAACGCGTATCCACCATGATTCGACCAAGCTCTGAGCGCAGCCTTCTCTTCAGGTCGGCCTCCCTCTTTGTAACCCGTCTTATCGCGCTCTCGGCGAAGACATCGACGTACGAACCCGTTTTGACATCCACCATGGAGACATCTACCTCTCTGATGGCACCAGTGTTCAGGAAGCGGACCGTCGCCTTCTCACCCTCTATCGAGAGGACTCTCGCGACGCTGGTGATGCACATTTGCGGTTTTCGCCGTGACGCGCTTAAAATCGGT
>JASHPA010000063.1 GCA_030038365.1 Nitrososphaerales archaeon | reverse complement strand
GAGCTGCGCGGCTTCAGGTCGGGAATAGCGCGGCTCGACAGCCTGATTGAGCCCCTCGAGCCGGGACGGCTGGCCGTCTTTCAGGGCCGACCTGCGGACGCTCTCGCAGAGCTCCTCTGCTTCAGGGCACAGCTGCCCCCACGCAGCGGTGGCCTAGACTCCACGGTGGTATTCGTGGACGGAGGGAACTGCTCCGACCTGTACCTCTTCTCGGACTTTGCGATGAGGGCCGGAGTGCGCCCTGAGAAGGCCACGAAGAGGGTCGCCATCAGCAGGACGTTCACCGTCTATCAGCTCGCTGACATGCTGACCCGCGAGCTCCCGGCGGTGGTATCGGAGTACGGCTCGAAGCTCGTGGTGGTCTCGGGTGTCCTGACGATGTTCACGGACCCGGGCATAAGCGAGACCGAGGGGCACAGGGTCGCGGCGGCCGTGGGAGCAGGGCTGCAATCGGTTCGCGGGACCGGGGCGCTCGTAGTCGCCACGCTGAACGGCAAGACACCCTACGACAGACGGGTCGTCTCCCCCGCCGACATAGTCCTGGACCTGGGGCTGGAGGGGGAGAGGGTGAAGGCGGTCCTGTCGAAGCACCCAGAGAGGAAGGAAGCTGCGGTGAGCCTCCCGCAGGAGGCCCTCGGCGTTGAAGGCATCGAGGCGAGGAGACGTGGGGAGAACCATCCCTTCCTTTAGGATGGCGCAGCTCTCCGAGTTCCGGAGGTGGCGTCGCTTCAGGAAGGCGCTGCTGAGGAGCGAGAGGGAGCGCTTCCGGGAGATGCTCGACGAGGCGAGGTTCCATATCTCGGCGTCGTCGATGGCGGTGAGGACCTCGGTCTTCGAGGGGGTCTTCATGGCGATACTCCTCCATCACCGGGAGGAGCTCGAGGAGCTGGGAGCCTCGAACGACGATGGAAAGGAATCGACCAGCCTTGTCCCGGGAGAGATGGAAGAAGAGCTGCGCAGCTGGGAGAAGTTCGCGAGAGCCCTCAGGGAGAGTGACAGAGTGCGCTTCGAGGGTATGCTCGCCGCTGCGTGCGAGGAGATGCCGGCGATGCAGGCTAGCGCATCCCCCTTTCCTGTCCATGCGCTCCTGATGGGGATACTATTCTCCCAGCACAAGGCGGTCGAGGACCTGAAGGCTGAACGGAGGAGGGAGCCGCGGTGAAGGGCTGGCTGTTCGACCTCTACCCGGGGGAGCCAGGCGAGATGGTGGTCTGGATGAAGGACGGCAACGGCGGGATGCGCAGGCTGGTCGACCCGTGGTCGCCGTCGCTCTTCGTCGCGTCCGACGACAGGGAGCTTCTCGGCTCGGTCGCTGACAGCCTGGAGGTCCGCAGGTACGCGTCACGCGTCGATTTCGTCCAGAGACGGGAGAGGATAACGGACAGCGAGGAGAGCGAGGTCCTGAGGGTCACCGTCAGGGACGCGACGAGGCTCGTCGAGCTTGCGCGAAGGATAGAGAGCCTGCACGCGTTCGGAGACGTCCGCCTCTACAACTGCGACGTTCCTCCCGCGCAGAGCTACCTTTACGACCATGACATATTCCCGCTCGCCTTCTGCGAGGTCGTCGAAGGACCATACGGGCTGAGATGGAAGCTTGAGGACGACACGGAGGAATACGACTATGCCACCCCACCTATGCGCAAATCATGGCTCGGCGTCAAGACGAGCAGGTCTGGCCTGATAGCGAAGATGAGCGACCCGATAGAGGATGTCTGGCTGGAGGAGAACGAGGTGCGCCAGCGCATCCCCGGCGCGACCGAGAAGGAGAAGATATGCGGGCTGGTGGAGCGCGTCAGCGAGGCAGACCTCGACATACTGTTCACCCGGGATGGGGACAGCTTCCTCTTTCCCTACCTGATGGAGCGGGCGGAGAGGAACGGCGTCGCCGAGGAGCTTGTCCTGGGCAGGGATCCGGTACCACTGAAACGCGCCGACCGGGCAGGCTTCTCCTACTTCAGCTACGGGAAGATATTCTTCAAGCCGTCCTCGGTGAGGCTCTACGGCAGGCTGCACCTTGACGTCTCGAGCTCGTTCTCTCACGCCCACTCGGGGACGTGGGGATTGTACGAGGTATCGCGGGTCTGCATGCAGCCGCTGCACACTTCCAGCAGGTCGAGCATAGGGAAGGCCCTCTCGAGCCTGCAGTTCTACCACGCGACGAAGAAAGGCATACTCATCCCGTGGAAGCCGGTGCTCGCGGAGCGCTTCAAGCGAAGGTCCGAGCTGCTGGTAGCGGACAGGGGCGGGTTCATCTGCACCCCGCACGCCGGCGTCTACGACGAGGTCGCGGAATTCGACTTTGCGAGCCTCTACCCGAACATCATGCTGAAGAAGAACATCTCGGCCGAGACGGTGGAGTGCCCGTGCTGCCCCGACTCGGACCAGCGCGTCCCGGAGCTCGGATGGAACGTATGCGAGAAGAGGCGCGGGATAACGTCGACCACGATGGAGGTCATCGTCAAAAAGAGGCTCGAGTACAAGAAGCTGAAGCAGCTAACAAAGGACGAAGCACAACGGATACGCTACGACGAGAGGCAGGCGGTGCTCAAATGGTTGGGGGTGACATGCCTTCCAAGGGAATCACCGGTCTTCGTCAAACAGGGTGATACCGAACGGTTCGTCCGGATAGGCGATTTCATAGACAGCATAGTGGGGGAAAAGACGGGTGTTTTGGCGTGTCCACCCGACGTACTCGTAGCGGGGATAGGAGGCGGCTATGCGGCGAAGTACGCTCGTGTAGCGAATCTAATCAAGAAACCAAACGACCAAAGGTTACTGTCGGTGGAGATGGAAGACGGCAGAAAGATCGTCGCTACGCGCGATCATCCATTTTTCGTGCTTCGGGAAGGGGAGTTGAGCGTGACTTCGGCCCAGGACTTGGCGGTAGGCGAGGTGATTCCAACGGCTAGGAAGATTCCATCCGTGGCCCGGGCAGGCGGCCAGATAGACTTGATCGAGAGGCTTGACGGGTTGCTCGACGCCCAAGAACAGAGCCTCTGGAGAGTTTCTGGGCCGATTCTGAGAGACGCGTGTCTGAGAAAAAGACGAGAGCTCATCAAGGCTGCAATGTCTAATGGATACACCTACCAAACGGCAATTTTGTGGATTAGGACCGGGATCATACCATACAAGTTCTTTGGATTGCTCGGTATCCCTAAAGAGTCGCACCAAGGACTCAGGATTGGGGCCGGACGGAGGCTTGG
>JASHPA010000062.1 GCA_030038365.1 Nitrososphaerales archaeon | reverse complement strand
GACGGGGATCGGAGTCGGGCTGAGGGTGTCGAACCCTTCAGCGTAACCATAGCCAGGGTAGGGGCTTATCTGCGACAAGGTTCCTGCGTCCACCGAGACCACCGAGCAGGGGGTCTGGGACTGGTCATAGATGCAGTTCGTCGCCGTGAACGTTGCGGGCCCGAAGGTCGCCTCGGTTATCCATCCCGTGCACAGCGGGGGTGTACTCGCGCCTGTGCTGCTGTTCGGGCTGCAACCCAGTGGCGTGAGGTAGTTCGTCGCGGTCGTCGTCGCCTGACATCCTGTCACCGAGTACGAGTTGAGCGTCTGGGCCCCTGCGTTGGCCGCGCAGGTCCCGCCGACTTCGGGATAATTGGCGGGTGCGAAGACGATCGCGACCGCGTTGATGAAAGAGGAACAGGAGCCGCTCGCGCCAGTCACCGAGGCTGGTCCGACCGGGTCGGTGCTGCCACCGTCCGTCCCGGGGATGCAGGCCGCAAGAGCGTTGATTGCGATGTTTGTCAGGGGATCCGGACCGGTCCACGATGAAACCAGAGCGCCATCCGGGGCAAGGACCTTGATGGTCTCGGTCCCGCTCAAAACGAGACCGTCGTTCGCGGTCCCCGTCGAGCTCCTGATGAATACTCCCGGAAGCAGGAGCGAACCCGCCATAATCCCAATGAGGACGCTTGCCGTGATAATCAGAGTCAGCTTCATGCCAGACGATAGTCGCATGTAAAGCAGTTAGGCGAAGCCGATGAACCCATAAAAGACTGCGTCGCCATAAACTGGACAAATGAGACAGATTTATAGGAGAATTTACCTCTTTGTATCGCTGGAGCGCGCGTAATGGACGAGCTGGACATCAGGATACTCAGGGAGCTCACGCAGGGAGGACACGAAGGGCTGGCGTGGGGAGAGATCGACCCCTCTTACCGCGCGTTGAGCAGGAAGCTGGGCGCATCCGTCGGGACGGTCCGTGACAGAGTGGTCAAGATGTCGAGCTCCGGATTCCTGAAGGTCTTCCCGATCCAAGTCAATCCGGCTCTACTCGGTCTGTACATGGGGAGCCTCGCGGTGGACGTGCCCCACACGTCTCCGAAGAAGGAACTGTTGGAGAAGCTCGTCCTGATTGACGGGATGCTCATAGTCGCGACGCACGTAGGGACGCTGATAGGTCTGATCTTCTACTACGAGGACGAAAAGGAGCTGGAGAGGAAGATCAAGCTCGTGGAGAAGGTCTGCGGTGCAACGGGGATGAAGTTCACGAAGATACCGTACCCGAGGTGCAGCATCAAGCTATCCAAGAGAGACTGGGAGGTTATCCGTGCTCTGCAAGCTGTAAGCCCGAGGTCTGCCAGGTTTCTCTCCAAGAGACTCGGCATCTCCGCCAGGACCCTGAAGAGAAGGACAAAACGATTGATAGACGGCATGGCAGTATCCACGATCCTCTCGATTGAGGCGCATGCCCTGAACACGGGCGTGATAGGGAACATTCTGGTCACTTACGATCGGAAAGACGTGCGGGCCGATGCGGACAGAGAGCTCTTGCGCGCACTCGACAGTCGACTACTATTCGTAGGGCTGTGGACAGACTTCAGCCTCTTCACGGCTGTTCTTCCCAGCATACACGCGGCCTCCGAGACTTTGGAGACGGTCAAGAACGTAGGCGGAGTCGCGAGCGCTAGGCTTGACCTGATGCACGACAGGGTAGAAGTCTACTCGACGCTATCCGAGGCTGTAGAAAGGAAGCTGAAGAGCGTGCAGACTGCGGAGCCATCGGCGCATAAATAACCGACGCAACTTCGGTGCCATTGTCGTTCGCTCCGAAAAAGGAGGTGAGGGCACAGGAGGCAGGACGAGGGATTCCCTCGAGCTCATGGAAGCGAAGGCCCAAAGAGTCCACCTGTCCAGAAGGACAAGGGCGAAGAATAAGCCCGAAGGTTTACCCGGTGGTGGGAAAGGATGAAGATGAGGCGAGAATCACTTGCTCGCCTTATCGAACCTCTTGCCTGCGTCGTCCCAGTTGGCCACGTTCCACCACGCATCGACGTACTTGCCCTTGTCATTCAAATATTGCAAGTAAAATGCATGTTCCCAACAATCTATGGAAAGAATGATGGGCAATTCTGCAAGATGCATAAAGTTCTGTTTCTCGATTTGCGTCATGACGAGACTGTCTATCTCTTTGTCGTAGAGCAGCAGAGCCCAACCCGACCCTTCCACCGCCTTGGCCGCGTCCCCGAACTGCTGCTTGAACTTGTCGAACGAACCAAAGTCCGCGTTGATCTTGTCGGCCAGCTTCCCTCCGGGCGTCCCTCCGCCCTTGCCGGCGGCTGCCATGTTCGGCCAGAAGATGGAATGCAGCTTGTGCCCATCCACGTTGAAGCTGAGGTCCCGCAGCACGCCCCTCACGTCGATTTGGAGCTGACCGGCCCTCGCCTTCTCGAGCTTGTCCAGTGCCGCATTCGCCCCCGTCACGTACGCGTTGTGATGCTTGTCGTGGTGGAGCGTCATTATCTGCTGCGAGATGTACGGCTCCAGCGCATTGTAAGCATACGGGAGAGGTGGCAGTGTATACGTCTTGGCCATGATGGGGCGGCGGGAGGATACTCGATA
>JASHPA010000061.1 GCA_030038365.1 Nitrososphaerales archaeon | reverse complement strand
ACGTCATCTTCGTGGGGATACTGGCGGTGTTCCAGACGAGCGTCCTGCTCAGCCTGCCGTGAGCAAAAAGCTGATTCGTGGGTCTTTGGTGGCAGGTGGGGTAGCAACTTGGAGTGGGAAACACTGCTGAAGGAAGCGGGAGAGCGCGTCCAGGAGGTACGCGACCGCCTCATAACCTCGCAGGAGGGGGTGGAGCGCGTCGGCGAGGGCGCTGGCGGCGACACGACGATGAGGATCGACAAGGAGGCAGAAGAGGAGATACTCGACGTGGTAAGACAGAAGGGAGACGTCAGGATCGTCGCCGAGGAGGCTGGCGAGTCCGGCCCGGCGGATGCGAGGTGGACGGTCATCGTAGACCCCATAGACGGCTCGTCGAACTTCGAGAGGCAGATCCCGTTCTACTGTACGTCGATCGCCGTGCTCGAAGGGAAGACGCTCGATGACGCAAGCCACGCGCTGGTGAGGAACCTCGTCAATGGCGACACATACTACGCGGAGGCTGCCGGCTACGCGACGAAGAACGGTAGCCAGATCAGGACCAGCCAGGTGACCGAGCTGAAAGAGGCGATGGTAGGGGTCGACATGTCGAAGAGCAGCCTCCAGCTCGTCGCGAGCTTCAACCAGCTCGTCGCCTCGACGAGGAGACAGGTGCACTACGGGGCCAATGCGCTCGAGGCATGCTTCCTCGCAGAGGGCAAGATCGACGGGTTCGTGGACGTGAGGGGGAAGATCAGGGTGATGGACATGGCGGCGGCCTACCTCATTGGAAAGCGGGCCGGCGCGGTCTTCAGCGACAGAGAGGGGAGGCCGGTGAGGCCAAGCATTACGGTAAAGGAGCGCTTCAGCATCTTCGGGGCTGCGAACAAGACGCTGCACGAGAAGATGCTCGAGAAGCTGAGGGGCGGCTAGAGGACGGCTGCTGCGAACTCAGCCAGACTGTGGTAGACCGGGACCGGCTCCTCGGGGTCGCTCCCGTGCGTGCGCACCAGCACGAAGGGGATTCCTAGCTCCTTCGCGGCGTTCAGGTCGTTGAGCCTGTCGCCCACGAAGAGCGTCTTGTCCGCATCTGCCTTCATGGCCTCGATCGCCATCTTCACCTGCTGGGCCCTATCCAGCGAGTCTTCGCGTGTGAAGACCGACGAGAAGAGCCGCTTGAGGTCGTACATCTCGAGCACCTTCTCCGCAGACCTTCGACCCTGCATCGTCACGAGGGAGACCGTCGCCCTAGAGGCGAGCCCGGAGAGAAGCCGGAAGGCACCCTCGTAGAGTAGCGCTTTTGGGACCGCAGTCCACTCGAACCCGTCGATCACATCGAAGACGGGGCGTTCAAGCTTCGGGTCGGCCTCGATGACGCGGCCGATCGTAGGGAAGATTGGCCTGAATTCCTCTGCGGACCCCGTGATTGCTTTCAGTCTCGTCCTGACGGCCTCCCAGTCCACCGGGATCGTCGCGAGCGTCCCGTCGAGGTCGAAGACGAATGCCCGCGCATCCCTTGCGTTCAGAGCACCCTCTCCTTCCAGCCGTCCTCCTTCCACAGGAAGGCCCCGACGTCCATGTCACGCAGGAGGTAGTAGCCTCCGGGCAGCAGGTCGGTCTTTGGTATCGCGCCGTCCGGCTCCTCGCCCAAGCCGAGCCTGACGTAGAGGTCCGCCAGGTTGGCGTACCAGGGCATACCGAGGTGCTTGACAGCGATGTACCCCCACAGGGGCATCGTGGAGTGGAACTTGCCCGAGTCGACCTCTGTCACGCACATGACCCCAGAGACAGACCCCTTGAGGTCCACCGAGTAAGCGCCGTGAGGCTTCGGGTCGATGGCCCTCACCGAGTCGGCCGCCACGCTGTTGACGGCGCCGTCGACGATTATACGCGCGACGGAGGGAGTGCCCGTTATCCCCGATGGTGATATGTGCTTGAATGGATACTCGAGCCGCTCCCTGGAGTAGGACGTGACCAGCCTGCCCTCGTACCATATGCTGTCCCAGGCAATGTTCCTCCCCGGCAGGTACTCCTGGAGTATGAACTCCTCGACGCGGGAACCCCTGAGGACCCACAGGCTCACCCAGTGGAGGGCCTCCTTGTAGCTGTCGCAGAGCAGGCTCAGCCGGCCGCCAGCACCGCGCCGCGCCCTCACCCAGAGGGGCGAGCCGAGCTCCGAGAAGGCGCTCTTGATGTCTTTCTCTGACCCGAGTGCGACCGTCTTCGCGACGGGGACGCCCTTCCTGGCCAGCACCTTCTGCGACAGGAGCTTGTCCTGCCCCACCTTCATGACGCGGCTGTCGGGAAGGAAGACCTTGCAGGGGATATCCTTCCTAGCCCTTGAGATCACGTAGGCCTCACTGGAGGGTTGAGGATGGAGGAACCGCAGCTTCTCATCCCTGACGATCGCCGAGACCCGAGGGATGAACGACCTGTCGCTGTGCCTCGGCGTCAGGAGCCGGAGGTCGACGTCGGGGTAAGCGATGTGGTACCTGTTGAAGTCGGTACCGACGATGTAATAGTCCCTCTCGGATGCCCTCAGCGCCCTGACGAAGTTGACCCCCGCGAGGCCGCCCGCGCCGGTTACGAGGACGCGCGTCTGGGTCATCGTCAGGAGACCTCCACCTGGAAGCCTCTGCCTTCCGGCTTGATCCATCGGCGGTCGTCGTGCTGCACAGACCCCGTCCGGACCTCGAATTTGCGCCCCTCCGTCACGTCCAGCCTCATCACAAGGTCCTTCGGGGGGTCACCTCCGAGCCTAATCAGTTTACCATCACGCAGGACAGGCACGGACCTGACCCGCCACCAGTGGGCGATCTCGGCGCCGCTTCCGACGAAGCAGCCGCGCTTCCTGAACTCCCGGAGCAGCCTCCAGTAAATCCGCCCTCCGCGCATCCTTACCGCCTCCTGATGCCAGAGCAGCGTGAAGACACCCTCCATCCTGTAGACAAGGTCCATCAGCCGCATCGCGTCCAGATAACCCTGCCCCTCGCTCTTCTTGAGGTAGCCCCACAGGGTAGTGTCCATCAGCACCAGTGGTATCTCGAGGAGGTTCAGCGTCTCCCAGTTCTCGTCTGGAGGATGGAAGGGGCTGGCCAGCCCCATCCTGAACCCTAGACGGTCGTTGGTCCCTACGGTCGTGTCGTAGTCGAACCCGGCCTCGTCCATTATCTTCCAGCTCTTCTCAAAGTCGAACTTGAGGTAATGCTCCCTCAGCCCTGTCGGCCTGAACCCCAGCCCCGCCGAGAGCGTCGAGACGGCGGCGTTCATCTTCTCAAGAGAGTCGTGGGTCCCAAAGTCGCCGTGCAGCCCTATGTCCCAGCCCTGCGCCCTCGCCCTGTCCGATTCGGCCCTGACCTGACCGAGAGGGTAGTTGCCGGACATGAAGTAGAAGCTCGAGTGGAATCCCTGCTGCGCTTCCCGTTTACGTATGAGGTCGACGTTGTTGTAGAGCTGGACGGCGCCCAGAAGCCCTCCTAGGAGGTCAGGGAGGCTGAAGCGGGACCTCGTCTTCCAGATGTGTCGGGCCGGCCTCGAGATGTTGTCGACGTCGTGGGTCAGGCAGACAGCGAAAGGCGCCGCTCCCGGCCACCTGGCCTTCCGCAGGAAGAACCCATCCTCGTCGAGTGCTGTCTTCCTGAGGTCGCCCAGCAACGGCGCGAGCTTCTCTTCGACGACGGGGCGGCCGACGTCTGAGGGTTGCTCTCCGCGCATAACCGCAGCGATCTGGTCGACGAGGTCCTGGGGAAGAGGATACCGGTCGAGGTGACCGCTGACCAGGCCCAGGTTCTCCTCGACCATCGAGGAGACGAAAGCCCTGGCGTCGCTCATCGGCGGCTACCCGCGGCAACGGCAGGGAAGAGCGGCGACAGGAAACCCTCTATCTTGGCTTGGACCTCGTCGAAGCTGCCCGTCGCGTCCACGACCGGGTATCCGTACCTGCGAGCGATGTCCAGGTAGCGGTCCCGCTCCTGCTGGAGGACGGAGCGCGGGTAATGGATGTGCGCGATCCTCTCATCGATGACTCGCAGGGACTTGTCCACCGGGACGTCCAGGATTATCGCGAAGAAGGGCCGCGGAAGGAGGTAGACAGGGGAGAGGGGGCCCACCGGATAGCCAAGCGCCTCGTATTTGATGTAGGTGCTCCATATGAACCGGTCGTAGATGACCACGGTGCCTTCGAGCCTGCTTCCTATGGAGGACGTGACCTGCAGGATCAGGTTGTCAACGAGGGAGAACACCGGCCTGACCGGGTTCTTCCGGCGCGCAGACGCTCTCCCGCGGACCGAACCCGAGATGGAGGAGAGCCTTTCCACGAAAAGGTACGTGTGGAATGGCATGAGCTTTACCCTGTATCCTCTGCCCTCGAGCCAGCCGCTCGTCGTCTTCGAGTGCGTCGACTTACCGCTCCCGTCTATCCCCAGCAGGGCGACGGAGCCACCCCGCTTCCCTACGCGGAGCGAGCGCAGAGCGCGCCTTTGGTACTCGTCGTTCAGGTAGACCGAGCACGCGAGCAGCAACACGGCCGCAGACGGAAAGATGAACAGCCGGTCGAACGGGAGAAGGGCACCGCCCAGCGACGCTAGGAAGACCCGCAGGGCGTTCGGCAGGTCGTTTAGGAGCCTGAGGTGGGCCGTCGAACTGCGCGCGATCCCGTATCCTGCGAACCCCGACGCGAAGATGAACGGGAGCGCGAGCCCCCACTTGTTGAGGACGAAGGTGAGCGCGGCGGTGATGACGAAGAAGACGATCACCGTGACCTTCATCTTCAAGATAACTTCACGACGTTCCCAGCGTGTGCCCGACGTCGAATTAAAGAAGGTTCGGATGTGGCGGGATTGGATTTAAGTGTGGAAACAAGGAGGGACGAGCCATAATGGTCACTAAAGCCGCGGTGCTCTGCGGCGGAAAGGGCACCAGGCTGAAGCCTCACACCAACAACCGTCAGAAGACCATGATTCCTGTGGGAGGGAAGGGGAGACCCCTTCTGGAGTACGTGGTGAGGCTCTTGGTATACAACGGGGTCACCGAGATAACCCTGCTCACAGGCTACCTGTCCGAGCAGGTCGAAAGGCATTTCACCGACGGCTCGAAATTCGGCGCCAGGATCACGTACTCGAAGGACTCCGGAAGCACCGGGGGGAGCGCCCTCGCTCTGATGAACGCCATCGAGGGCGGCAGAATCGGTAGGTTCGACAGCCTGGTGGTGTACTACGGGGACATCCTGTCGGCGCTGAACGTGAGGGACCTGGTGGCCAAGCACAAGAGGACCTCCGCCGCCCTCACTCTGGTCCTTTCGAAGGACTACAGAGTCCCTGTGGGAGTGGCGCAGGTCGAGCGAGACAGGGTGGTCCGTTTTGAGGAGAAACCGAAGCTGCCCATGAGCATCACGGTGGGTGGTCTCGTCATCTCGAAGGACTGCGTCCCGATACTGAGAGAGGTGACATCCTCAGGAGGCGCCGACATCATGACCCATTTCGTCCCGGCGGTGATAGGGAGCGGTCTCAAGGTGGTCCCGTTCTACATAGAGGGCTTCTGGTACGACGTCGGCACGACAGAGGCCTACGAGAAGCTCGAATCCGACTTTGTAAACGACAACCTGGGCTTCCTGGACTAGTCGAGCATGACCACCCGGATCTCGGTACGGACGACCGGTCTGGTGGTGTTTTCATCTAGGATAGTCAGCGTCTTCACGGGGCTCGCGTTCCTCCTGATGATGACGCGGACGCTCAGCACCCAGCAGTTCGGGCTCTGGGAGGTCATCCTGGACATCGTCACCTTTGCGTCGTATCCGGCGGGGGTGGTGGTCTTCTGGGCGACCAGGGACATCGCAAGGGGGAGGCTCCTCGGGAGGACCACCATCTGGCTGAACATGGCCCTGAGCGGCGGCGGGCTCGGGCTGTACGCGCTCTTTTCGCTCTTCGTATCGACAGCCCTCAAGGGAGGTGTGACCACCCTCGTGATCGCGGCGGTCCTGGTGCCGATCGGCTATTGGAATCAGGCGGCGAACGCAGTGGTCTCGGGGCACAGACCCATCGTAGCCGGGTACGCCGTGATCGCCTCGGAGGCCAGCAAGCTCCTCGTCGCGTTCCCGCTCCTCGTTGTCCTCAGGGTAGGGGTCGATGGAGTCGTGGTCTCGATCCTGGTTGCCAACACCGTGCAGGCGGCCGTGTCGACTGTCCTCACGCGGGACGCGAGCGCGCTTCCGGTTGAACCCGAGCGCGCGAAGAGATGGATTTCCCAAGCGTGGCTCCCTTCGCTAACTACCCTGCCCTATGTTCTCGGGGTCGCCGACACCTTCCTCGCCTCCCTGGCCTCGGGTGGGACCACGCTGGTAGGCTATTACCAGGCTGCATTCACGGTCGCGACGGTCGCGGGATACGCCTACTACCTGGCGGTGGCACTTTACCCGCTCCTCCTGCGCGGCGGTTCCCACGACGTCGTCGCGCGGTCGGTCGACCTGACGCTGCTGCTGGGGATTCCGATGGCCGTCGGTGCGGCCACGCTGGCAAGGCCGATACTGCTGTTACTGAGGCCGTCCGGCACCTACCTCGAGGCGAGTACGGCACTGGCGATTCTCTCGTTTTCGGCGCTCGTCAACGCGGTCTCGATAGTCCTCGACCAGACCCTCATGGGCAAGGAAAGGGTGGATGCCGACGAAGCCTCGGGGTTCAGGAATTACGTCCGCAGCAACATATTCTTCGTCTCGATGATCGACCTTGCCACGGCTCTCTCCTACCTGCTCTCGATTTTCGTCGTGATATACACCGGTACGAGAGCCGGGGCACCGGTTCCAGAGATATTGGACGAGTGGGCCCTGGTGCAGCTGACGGTGTTCTCGGTGTATGCTGCCATCAAGCTGGTCCGCGTCCACAGGGGAGGGAGGGTCGTAGCGGCGAGGTCGCTGGCGGTCTACGTAGGAACCTCGGCCCTGATGGGCGCGTTCCTGTGGCTCGCCGGTCAGGGCCTGAGGAAAGATGCCGGGACGATTCACTATGCGCTCGAATTTGGGGCCATCGGCATAGCGGGGGTCCTGCTCTACTTCGGTGTAGTCTACCTTGCCGACGATCAGTTCAAGGGGCTTGTGAAAGCTTTCCTCAGACGCCGGATTGGAGGATCAGCGCCCTGAGCCTGCTAACTTCCTGCTCGCGCCTTTTGGCGAGCGAGTCCTGGAATTTGATTATTCTGCTCCGATAATCCCCGCGTACCTGAGTGTCGAGGAAAGCCCGTATGCCCGCTGCCACGTCACGCGGCGAACTCGACGAAGTGTAGAAGAGCGAGTCACCGAAAAAGTCCTCCACAACCTCCTGCCTCGAGGAGATGACCGGTAGAGAGCTGGCGGCGAATTCCAGGAGGACGTGCGAAAGGGTATAGGGCTCGTCGGTGATGTTGAGGGCGAAGTCGGCGGAGGCCTTGAGAGTTTCATATGTTTCACGCGGAAGGAATCCGGCGTACCTGACGTTCGGAGGGAGAGAGGCCTGCGCAAGCCTCCCCTTCAGCTTCTCGATGGGGCCCGTGATGATAAGTGCCACCTCGGGTGTCATTCCGGCCGCTGCTGCCTCCGACTCCATCCGCTCGAGGGGATGGCCGCCGTGCGAGGATATCGCGATGGTTGTCTCTCGCGAGAGAGTTTCCCTCAAGCGTTCGTCCCTTGGACGGGGGTTCCTCGGGACAAAATCGTGGATCACCTCGACCCTCCTGGCCCCCATCTGCGAGAGTTGCTTCGCCCAGAACCGGTGCGGCGCTGTGTTGGCGAACGCAGAACGCGCGACGAAGGCTTCCAGGAAGCCGATGCTCTTCGACAGCGGACCGCGCCCGAGCGTCTTGACACGCCAGACTGAGTGGTGATCGACTATCAGGCGAGCACCCCTCATGCGGCAATACGCGAGACACGCCAGCGGGCAGAATACGGGCGGGTTCTGGGCGATCACCACCTCGGGTCGTTTTCTTAGTAGTATGATGGCGGTCTTGACGAGAAGCGCAAAATATCTCACGGGCGCAAA
>JASHPA010000060.1 GCA_030038365.1 Nitrososphaerales archaeon | reverse complement strand
AAATCAGGTGCGCGCCGCCGACGCTCTCTATGGAGTGACGCGCCGGGACGAACTGCTCCACGACATGGAGGCTGGTCATCAGGTGGCTGCTTGCCTCCGGGGTCAGGAGCCTTGACGGCCCATCCCCGAGGAACAGAAGCGGCGACAGCATGTCAGCTAGATGCGGGTCGACGCAGGCTCTTGACGAATACTGTCTGGCGAACCTGAAACCCACCTCCGCCCCGATCGCCGCGGCCGGCTTTCCCTTGACTCCGATGCCGTCGGCGCCCATGTAGCATGAATCACCCGCGGCGCCGATAAGGATCGAACAGCCCGGAGAGGAGGACTCTTCGGCATAGACTGTCTTCGAGGCAGGACGCAGACCGCTCCTTTCCAGCTGGGAGACGGCCGAGGTCAGCAGCTGCTCGGCGACCCTGTCCGGTAGCATCCCAGCCCTGCTGACTATGGTTATCGGCGGGTTCCCCGTCCTGTCCCCGAGGTCGACGGCGTGGACTTTTTCGCAGGGTTGGATGCGGACCGATACCCTTCCGCCGCCTGCGGGGTAGTAGCCCCGCCTGGAAACCTTCATCTCGAAGACAAGCCCCAGGCGGCGAAGGCTCGGAGAAAAGACCGTCGAAAAATAGTCTGAGGTAGGGCTCCAGGGCACGTCTGTCCCGCCTGCGAGCTCGAGGTCGAGCGAGGCCCCTGAGAGCGACACCGCGGGTACTATGGCCTGAAGAGCGAGGGTCACGCTCGCTGCGGTGCCGGTGTCGACGGCCATCGACCTGCTCTCCACGCGGCCGGGGATGAACGTGAACTCGGTCGAGCCGACGTCGCCGCCTTCGAGCGTGGCCCCGCATATCTCCGCGAGTATCTTCAGCGTCGCCGAGTGCTGCGGCCTGAGCCCGGGTATCCTCCTCCCAGCGCGCACCCGCGTGACCCTGATGGGCTGGTTCAGGATCACCGCGAAGGAGGTCGCGATCCTGATCGTCTGGCCGCCGCCTTCGCCGAAAGAACCGTCAATCTCGAGAAGTTTCAACTCTAGACCCCGGAAGGAATGCTGACACTCGCCCCACTCCGAATACGCCTTAAATAGTCAACGAAGGCCGGCAGGGGCGAATGCCGAAGAAAGAGGTCGGGCTCTTTGTGGGAAGGTTCCAGCCCTTCCACAACGGTCACCTCGCCGCCGTCGGCTACGCCCTGAAACAGGTCAAGTATCTCTACGTGGTCGTCGGCAGCGCCCAGAGGAGCCACGAGAGGGACAACCCCTTCACGGCGGGCGAACGGATTATGATGATCAAGGCGGCGCTCGACGAGGCAGGTGTGGACGCGGGCAGGTGGATGCTCATACCGGTCCAGGACGCAGAGTCTCACTCGGTGTGGACGGCAACCCTGAGGTCCACGGTCCCCAGGTTCGACAAGGTATTCTCGAACGATACGCTGACGATCAGGCTTCTCAAGGAGGAGGGCATCGACGTGGAGGCCATACCCTACCTCAACAGGAGCGAGTATTCGGCCACGAACGTCCGGACGAGGATACTCGAGAGGAGGGACTGGGAGAAGCTCGTCCCGCCTGCGGTCGCGAAGCTTGTGAAGGAGCTCGACGGGGTCGGGAGGGTCAGGAGCATGATCACGAAAGACGCGGAGGCGAAGTAGAGCTGGAATATCCTCGAGAGAGGCTGTTGATGCTGCCAGGACCGACGAACGTGCCAGACAGGATAAGGTACGCCATGATAAAGGCGATGGTGAACCACAGGAGCGAGACCTTCACCAGGACGCTCAGGTCGGTGACCGAAAAGTCGAGGGCTCTGTTCCAGACGGAGGGCGACCCGCTCGTGCTCACGTCGTCAGGGTCTGGAGGAGTCGAGGCCGCGGTCTGGAACATCGTGCGGCCAGGAGACAAGGTCATCGTCCTGGTCTCCGGGGAGTTCGGCGCGCGTCTGGCAGAGACGGTCGAGCTCGCCGGGGGTGAGGTGACCAGGGTGAGCTCCGAGCCGGGTACGGTTCCATCCATCGAATCGGTCGAGGAGGCGGTGAGGAAGGCCCAGGGGGTGAAGTCTGTCTTCGTGGTGCACAACGAGACGAGCGGGGGGACGGCCGTCCCGTACATCGAGCGGCTCGCGAGCCTTGCGGCGGATGTGGGCGCCTTTTTCGTGGTCGACGCCATCTCGAGCCTTGGTGGGTATGCTCTCCCGGTGGACAGATGGGGGATAGACATCTGTGTCACCGGCAGCCAGAAGTGCCTGGCGGCGCCGCCAGGGCTCGCGCTGCTCTCGGTGAGCAGGAAGGCGACCGACCTGATTAGGAAGAACCCGCCGCGGGTGAGGTACTTCGACCTCGGGAGGCAGATGGACTTCCTCACGCATGGGGAGACGCCATTCACGCCCGCCGTCTCGCTCTACTACGCACTGGAAGAAGCGCTCAGCTGGCTCGTCGAGGAAGGACTGGAGAACAGGGTGCAGCGACACGCCCTTCACGCACGACAGCTGTACTCGATGCTCGACGCGATGGACCTGAAGCCTCTGGCCGACCCGAAGGTCAGGTCGAACACCGTGATTGCTGCGTGGTATCCCCAGGGCGTCGATGACAAGGTCTTCAGAAAGAAGCTGAGCGACGAGCAGGATATAGTCGTAGGTGCCGGCGTCGGCAGCCTGAAGGGGAAGGTCTTCCGCATCGGAAGCATGGGCGACGTCAGCTCGACGCACGTCAACAGGACGGCTTCCGCTATGTCTCTTACTTTCCAGAAGATGGGCTATTCCGTCGACTGGAACAGGGTAGCTGCGGCGCTGGCCGCATAGCTGCTTCCGTCCGGCTCCTCCCGATCGCGACAGCAAAGGGAGAGGCATGGGAACGCGGATCCCCATGCGCGATCAGCAAAAAAGCCAGAGACAGGGCAGACCTGGTAACCATACCGCAGAGGCCTAGATACTACGCAGCCAGCCCCGAACAGAGCGCCGGAGGAGCACGCGGTGGTGTCCCGCCCTCGTCGCCCCGAATACCGCCGGAGGGGCTAAGCATTTAAAGGAAGACCAGAGCACGGTCTGCTCCCAAAGCAATGACGTTCGAGAAAGGTACCCTGATCTACGTCAACTATACGGCCAAGGTGAAGGACACGGGAGAGGCCATCGAGAGTACCGTAGCGGACGAAGCGAAGAAGCTCAACATCTATGACCCCGACAGGAGGTACGAGCCCCGCCTCGTCTCCATCGGCGAAGACTGGGTACTGAAGGGGCTCGACGAGGAGATCAGCAAGATGTCTGTCGGCGAGCGGAAGACGGTCGAGCTTCCGCCGGAGAAGGCGTGGGGCGACAGGGATCCCACCCAGCTCAGGATGATCCCCCTCAGGAAGTTCGGTGAGAAAGCCGACGAGATGAGGACGGGGGATACGGTCGACGTTGACAACAGGCTGGGGGTCGTCAGGTTCATAGGTTCAGGAAGGGCTCAGGTAGACTTCAACCACAGGCTGGCGGGCAAGACGCTCGTCTACGACGTCGAGATAGTGAGCCAGGTCGACACCGAAGAGCAGAAGATCAGGGCGCTCATCAAGAGGCGCTTCCCGGGTGAGGTCGGCGAGAAGATGGAGTTCGCCCAGAGCGATGGGACGGTCACCATAAAGGTCCCGGAGGATGCATTCATGGCCGAGGGACTCCAGGTGATAAAGCGCGGCATCTCCAACGATACAGTCCACTTCCTACCAGCGGTGAACGCCGTCGTGTTCGAGGAGGTCTACAAGCGGAAGGAACCTGCGAAGCCGGCCGAACCTGCCGAGAAGTCCGAGCCAGTCGCCGAGGCGGCACAGCCAGAGGCGCCGAAGGAAGAGATCGAACAGAAGGCTTAGACCACACCGGCTTCCTTCGCGAGAGCCGTTGCCGCACGGACGTCGAGGTTCTTCTTCGACAGGATCGTGTACCTGTCAGGACGGATGCCTGCCGCATCGACCAACGCTCTCACCACCTCGTCGCCGGTCACCTCTATCTCCGCAGCCGTGGTGGGCGCGTGCACGTTCCTGAGCGCCTTCCTGACCGCCAGCCAGTCCAGCCCCTGCATCTTGGCCGCAAGGATCGTGCCGATCCCGCACTTCTCCCCATGAAGACCTCTTCCGGGCGCTATGACGTCCAGGGCGTGACTGAAGAGGTGCTCCGAGCCGCTGCAGGGCCTGCTCGTGCCGGCTATACCCGCCGCGACGCCCGTGCTGATGAGAGCCTCCACGAGGTCCCTGACCGCCGCGTCGTCCGCCTTCCCCATCCTCTTCGAGTTGTTGACCATCAGGTTCGCGCCAAGCAGCGCGAGGCTCGCGGCGTACTCGCCATAGTACTCGCCGGTCGCGTCGCGCCCTATCTGCCAGTCCTTCACCGCCGTGAGCTTGGCGACGAGGTCTCCGCACCCCGCGGCGAAAAGGCGCGGCGGCGCCGCCGCGATGATGTCCACGTCCGCCAGGATCCCGACGGGCGGTTTCGCTTTGATAGAATAGTGCTTCTCCGTGTCCCTTATCGATGCGAAGGGGCTGGCGATGCCATCGTGAGAGGCGCTCGTCGGCACCGAGAAGAAGGGCAGGTTGAGTTCCGAGGCGGCGAGCTTCCCGACGTCCACACTCTTCCCTCCTCCCAACCCGATGATGCAACGGGCGCCCTTGGACGCCTTCATCACGGAGCGTACGTTCTTCATGTCTGACGAGAGCACGTCGACCCATCTGACGCGCCCGCGCAGGGCCGAGGCCACCATCTCCCGCACCCTCTGCTGGACGTTCGTACCCGATGCGACGACGATCCTCGCCGTCTCCGGGACCTCGATGAAGCTTCCCAGCCTGTCTATGACGTTCTCCCCGATCAGGATCCTCCGGGGGAGCTCCATGAGATGCGAGCGGGAAGACACGAAACGGCGCGCGCCGGCTGGAGATATAAGCTTCGGCTTGGGTTTCACCGGACGCCGAGACGCCTCGCCATCGTGTGGCGCGGGGCCGCTCACCGGGGTATGATGGGGAGGGTCAGGCACGAGAGGTGTTCGGGACCATGATAGATCGTCTGCAGGGCCGTCCTCGCCTCGGGGTCCCTCGAGTAGTCCGCGCCCGTGTTCAGGTTCCTGTCGTACTTCGGGAAGTTGCTGCTGGATACCTCGAGCCTGATCCGGTGGCCTCTCTCGAAAAGCATGCTCGTAGCCGTGAGGTCGATCGTGTACTCAAAGACCGCTCCCAGGTTGAGCAGCTTCGGCTTCTCGAAGGAGTAGCGATACCGCGCGCGTACGATCCCGTCGCACAGGATGCGCGCATATCCGTCGGGACGGACGTCCACCAGCTTCCCGGTGAAGTCCGTGTCGACCTGAGACGAGCTCGCGAAGAGCGTGAGCTTGACGGGCCCGGTCACCTCTGTGCCCTTCTCGAGCACCGGCGTCGTATAGACGAGTACGTCGTACCTCCTCTCGATGCTCTCCTGGTTGAACACTCCGTCGTTGAGGGCTGCCGGGTAGGTGCCTGTCGTCGCCCCGCCCGTGGTGGGGACGGGGTTCATCGGGTCGTAGACGAACACGTCGCGCTGCTCGGTCTTTGGAGGCTCGGTGACGAGCGTCCCGTCTCCGACGAGCGAGTTCGCATGCCCCGCGCTCTGCAGGTAGTACTTCGTGTAAGCGGTCCTCGCCAGCGGCCATTCCTTTTCCTCGCGCCACCTGTTCTCGCCCATCACGTAGAGGAGCACGGCGGGCTCCTTCTCGATACCGTTGTCTATCCCCTTCAGCCAGCGGTCGAACCACCTCAGCTGCATGGCCTCGACCCCTAGCACGGAGCCCTGCGACTCGTAGCCCGAGTCCCACTCCCCTATCCGGGAGCCGAAGTCAGTCCCGTGGACCCAAGGTCCTATGACGAGCTTCTGCGGCTTCCCGGACCTGAGCATCCCCGTGTAATTCTCGAGCGTGCCCCTGAGGAAGATGTCGTACCAGCCCGCGAAGTGGAGACCCGGGACGCTCATCTCCGCAAAGTGCTTGGTGGCGTCGGTCCTCGCCCAGTACTGGTCGTATGACGGATGGTCGAGCCAGCTGCGGAAGTAGGGGGCCCTGCTGAGAGCCTCGAAGACGTTGGTCTTCTCGAGCGGCAGCCTCGAGGAGACCTCCCTGAACCTGTCGCTCGCCAGCGCGAGCACCCTCTTCTGCCTCGCCTTCTCCTCGGGAGGGAGCTTCGCAGAGGCCAGCTCGCCCATGCAGAGCGTTATCGTCCACAGGATATCGAAACCGAGGAGGAGCGCGCCGTCCTGGTACGTCCACCCCCGGTAGTAGTTTGCCGCCGTGTGTCTCGGGGTGATCGCGAGGAGCTCCGGAGGCTTCGACATTGCGGCGAGGATCTGGGTGACCCCCGTGTACGACCCGCCGAACATCCCGACCTTCCCGCTCGAATATGGGAGGCTGGCCGCCCACCTCACCGTATCGTAGCCGTCGTTGATCTCCTGGCTGAGGGCCTCGAAGGTACCCTCGGACGTGAACATGCCCCTCACATCCTGCATGAGGACGACGTACCCCCTCTGGGCCGCGTGGACGGGGTGGACCTGGTATCCGATCCCGGTGCTGACGTTGTCCTTGTCATACGGTGTCCTTATCAGCAGTATCGGGAACTTGCCCTCTGCGTCCGGGCGGTACACGTCCGAATAGAGCACCTTCCCATCCCGCATCTTGCACGGGAGGTTCTTCTCCACCAGGACCCGATAGTCACCGTCTGTCGTGAGCCGCCCCCCAAATCAGTGAAAAATAAATTCTATTGACCTGCGGTCTCTGCTGGCAGAAATCACCAGAAGGTTAATTAAGAGACCGGGCTTCACCGCTCCTGTCCCTCCGGGACGACCTGCCGGATTATAGAACGAGCTCGAGTCAAAATGGAATTGAACCAGAAGATGCAGAATAAGGCGGAGTATCACGGTACCACCACTGTAGGTCTTGTCTGCTCCGACGGTGTCGTCCTCGCCACCGACACGAGGGTCACGGCGGGGGGGTTCGTGGCGCACAAGAGGGGCAAGAAGCTCCTGCAGGTGGACGATAACATCGCGGTAACGATATCCGGCGGCGTGGCCGACGCACAGAACGTCGTCGACTCGCTGAAGTACTACTCGCGCTCGTACAGGATCGAGAGAGGGGTACCCCTGCCCGTGAAGTCCGCCGCGAGGATACTCTCGAACATCCTCTTCTCCTCCAGATACTATCCGTTCATAGCTTCCGTCATAATCGGCGGTTACGACAGCGAGGGCGGTTCCATATACAACCTGGACTTCTTCGGTTCGGTCCTCCCGGAGAAGGTCACGGCGACGGGCAGCGGTTCCCCCGTGGCGCTGGGGGTCCTGGAGTCGGAGTACCAGGAGGGCATGAGCGTCGCAAAGGCGATCCCGGTGGCGGCGAACGCGATCATCGCGGCCATGAGAAGGAACGTATTCACTGGCGATCATTTCGACATCGCCGTCATAGACAAGTCCGGGTTCAGGGAGATATCGGAGCAGGACAAGGAGAAGCTCCTGGCTCAGTTTTCGGGTCGCAGTTAGGCTTTGGCACAAAAGGCTAGTCAAGTCAGTCTGATGGGGACGATACTGAAAAGCATCCCAGCGGAGGCTCAGATCACCAGGATCGAGTACGAGGGTCCCCGCATAGCCCTCTACACCAAGAACCCGCGCTACCTGCAGCAGAACAACTACATCATCTCCGAGATAGTCAACACCGTCAAGAAGCGGGTGGTCACCCGTACCGAGAAGTCCATCAGGAGGCCCGAGCAGGACGTGAGGGCGATCCTCGACAAGACGCTGCCTGCGGAGGCGGGTGCCTCGAACTACTTCTTCGACGACGCGATAGGCGAGGTGACCATCGAGGCGAACAACCCCAGGGTGCTCGCCGCCGAGAACGGCTTCGATATCGCAGGACTGATGGAGCAGACTGGATGGAAGGTCAAGGTCAGGAAGGCCCCCCACATCGCCTCGAGCGCCATCCAGAGCATCTACTACGCGCTGAAGACAGGGGCGGACGAAAGGGAGAAGTTCTACCGGACCCTCGGGGAGACGATATTCAGGCCGAGGTTCACGACTGCCGAGCAGATCACGGTCAAGGTCCTCGGCGCCGGGCAGGAGGTCGGCAGGTCCTGCATCCTCGTCGAGACATCCGAGAGCAAGGTCCTCCTCGACGCCGGGATACACCCGGGTTCGAAGAACAACTGGGACGCTTACCCGAGGCTCGACTGGGCCGACGTGGAGCTCAACGAGCTGGACGCGGTCATAATCAGCCATGCGCACCTCGACCACATGGGGTTCCTTCCCGCGCTCTTCAAGTTCGGGTACGAGGGCCCGGTCTACTGTACCGAACCGACGCTTCCCCTGATGACGCTCCTCCAGAGCGACTACATCAAGATCGCACAGATAGAAGGCGGGAGGATACTCTACGACCAGAAAGACATCCGCGACATGATACAGCACACCGTGACGCTCCAGTACGGCACGGTCACCGACGTCAGTCCCGACATCAAGCTGGTCTTCAACAACGCCGGGCACATCCTCGGTTCCGCGACCGTCCACCTCCACATAGGGGAGGGGGTACACAACATCGTCTACACGGGCGACTACAAGTATGGAAGGACACAGCTTTTCGACTCGGCCAGCTGGAACTATCCTAGGGTAGAGACCCTCATCACCGAGGGCACGTACGGGAACAAGGAGGACATCATGCCACCCCGCGAGGAAGTGGAGATGAACTTCGTCAACGCCATCAACAGGACGCTGTCCGAGGGTGGGAAGGTCGTCATCCCGATTCCCGCGGTCGGGAGGGCGCAGGAGATCATCCTGGTCCTCGACCACTACATGAGGAACAAGATCCTGACGGAGGCCCCGGTCTTCCTCGAGGGTATGATCTCGGAAGCCACGGCCATCCACGTCTCGTACGCGGACTACCTCTCGAGGGAGCTCCGCAGCAAGATACTCGAGCAGGGCGTCAACCCCTTCGTCTCGGAGTACTTCACCTCGATAGAGCACCCGTCCAACAGGGACGAAGCCCTGCGGGAGGGGCCCGCAGTCATCATGGCGACCTCGGGCATGCTCGAGGGAGGTCCGGTGCTGAAGTATTTCGAGCAGGTAGCCCCCTCGGACAGGAACAAGATCCTCTTCGTCTCATACCAGGTGCAGGGGACGCTGGGCCGGAGAGTGCTCGACGGGGCCCGCCAGGCCAGCCTCCTCGGCGACAACGGGAAGATCAAGATAGTGGACGTCAACTGCCAGGTACAGAAGGTGGACGGCTTCAGCGGCCACAGCGACTACAATCAGATCATCAGGTTCATCGGGAAGATGAGGCCGAAGCTCCAGCAGGTCATCGTGAACCACGGTGACAAGAGGAAGCTAGAGAACCTTGCCTACGTCATCCAGAGGATCTACAGGGTGCCGACGCTCAGGCCGGCCGTACAGGAAGCCATCAGGGTCTACTAGGAGAGCGCGCCTCTCCAGATACGGACGCCCGGCGGGGTGATCACGACCCTCTCCTCCCCCAGACGGGCGATGTCGCCCCCAATCGAGGTCGCGAACTCGTACAGCTGCTCCACCGCGCCCTTCAGTTCTTCGATGTTCTTCTGGGCCAGGGGTGTCACCCTGAGTATCACTATGACGCGCTTGGCTACGTCTTCCTGGATCTTCGGTATATCGTCGATACTTTTCAGTTGCAGAGCCTTCAGCAAGATGTCGCTCCCCGCTTCCTGGGAGTCGCTCTCTTCAGTCGAGCCTGATTGCAACGGGTTGCACCCTGTATCAGCCCCTCGCCCCATTTAAAGATAGATGAATCTATCGTCCATTATATTTTCTTGTAAGATTCCCAGACGCGGTCACCCGCGTGCTGCAGGTTCCTGACGACCGCCCCCTTGGACATCGCAGCCATCTCGGCGCTCGGGACCAGTGCCTTCCCGATAGCTAGTCCGCGCCCCTTCTCCTCGTCCCTGACGACGACCAGCCGGTCCTTGTCGCCCCAGTCATCGTGTCGGGATATGCCTGGCCTCATGACATCCGCGCCCTTGAGGATGAACCTCACGGCCCCCTCGTCTATGTAGACCGACGGGAGCTTCGCGAGCAGTTCACGTGAGCCGACGAACGGCAAGAGGGAGCCGTCGAGCTCCACGAACGTGTAGTTGCCGTCAACCACAAGGAACCTCACGTCGTCCTCAGGCTCTATGAGCTCTACCTGGGCCGAGCGCGGTACCCCGAGGGCGATACCGCACGATTGCTGGACCCTCTCGATGTAGTCGCGGGATTCGTGCTTGGACGTGAAGTGCCTCTTCAACTGGCCGCGAGCCACCCATCAGTTTAATAAAGCCAATCTCGCATCCCATCCAAGCACCGGTGATCTCGATGTCGGTCGATATGGCAATCAAGGTACTTGACCAGAGCTTGGGCAAGATAGTCCTAATCAAGCTCAAGGGCAGCAAGGTGATCCGCGGTTCACTTCAGGGGTTCGACCAGCACATGAACCTCTCGCTCGAGAACGCCGAAGAGGTCACCGAGGACGGCAAGTCGACGAGCCTAGGTACGCTCATCGTGAGGGGAGACAACATCATAATGATATCCCCGCCTCCATCCTGAGTCCTAAACTTATATGCCCAACCGGGCACCGTTCATAGCGCCAGCAGCCTTGTCAGCAGAAGCAGCCTCCATCGCGTTCGGGATAATCGGAGGCGTTGCCGCCGGTGTGGGTGTCTCTTATCTTGCGTTCTACAGGCGCTCGGGAGGTACGAAGGTGCAGGTCGTCCAGAGGGACTCCTCGGGGCAGCTCCGCAAGAAGACGGTTACGACCGACGAGCTCGATGCCTCGAAGAGGGAGATGCGCACCATCATACTGGAGAGGGACCTCCTCCAGTCCGCGCTCACCCGGATATACGAGGCCGAGACCGAGGGCCAGATCACGAAGGAGGAGAGAGAGACGATCGCCCGCAGGTACAGCTCGCAGATACGCGAGCTCGAGACCAAGCTGAGGGACAAGGAGCTCCTCGTCGAGGTCGGGGAGCTGGAGGGGCTCAGGGACGAGCTGGTGACGCTCTTCAGGGAGAAGATACAGAACATCGAGAGCAGGCTCGACCAGGCCAAGGACAGGCTGCCTGCGGTCCGCGAGCAGATCAGGCCCGAGTCTCCCAAGCCCACGAAGACGCGCGTCGCCGTCACCCCCGTGGCGACCACCTCTGCCATGGCCTCGGCCGACGACCTCGAGAAGGTCGTGGAACGCAAGTCTCCAGCCAGGCGCGACGAGTCCGACGGGGAGAAGAGGGTCAGGGAGCTCAGGGACGAGATCATGGACGCGGTCGCCAGGCTGGAACAGATAGACACCACGAAAGAGACAGAGCAGGCTTGAAGGACGGAAGAGAGACGAGCCTCGAGCAGATAGGGATAGCGATAGCAGACAGGATGAGGAAGGGGTCCCTCGTGGGATTGGGGAGCGGGACGACCATGGCAAGCCTCCTTCCCTCGGTCTCGAGACGGTTGAGGAAGAGAGGCGTCAGCGTGAGGTGGGTCCCTACGTCTCTGCAGATAGCGCTCGTCGCCGATTCCCTTAGGGAGCAGATTTCGCTGATGGACAAGCCTGCGCTGGACCTGGTGGTCGACGGCGCGGACCAGGTCGACAGGGAGCTGAACCTGATCAAGGGCGGAGGCGGAGCGCTCCTCAGGGAGAAGGTCCTCATAGGCAACGCAAGGAGGACGATGATAGTCGTCGACGAGAGGAAGCTCGCCCCGAAGCTCTGCAGCGACGGCGTGAGGGTCCCGGTGGAGGCACACCCGTTCGCGAGGGTGCCGGTGGCGAGGGCGCTCCAGGGGCTCGGGGGCGAGCCGCGGCTGAGGCTCGGGGAGAGGGG
>JASHPA010000059.1 GCA_030038365.1 Nitrososphaerales archaeon | reverse complement strand
GCCGACTACGTGCCGCCGACCATGGGCGAGCCCGTCGAGGTCGGGGACCTCCTCTTCAGGGTTGACGGAGAACCCGTGATGGTCTTCCGGGACGTCTCGGAACCCACGAAGGTGAAGACACTCGTCGATACGCTCAAGGCGAAGGTGAGGGTCCCGCCAGGATTCGGCGTCGACGCATTTTGGCGGAGCCCTGCAGGCACCAGCTGAGGAGGGTTCGGGACATGAACTTCAGCAGAAGGAGTAACACCGACAGGGCGCGGACCGCGAAACCGGCCGCAGGTGCTCGGCCAGCGCGGGCACTACCACCACCATCTGCCGCCGCGGCCGATGATGCTGACGAACCAGACGATTGCGGCGACCAGTATCAGGATTACGAGGACGTCCAGGAGCGCGCCTATCACCGAGTATCCTCCGAGGAGGATCAGAATCAGTACAACAACGAGGATCAGGGCTAACGCTCCTCCTCCGCTCTGAGCTGTTCTCTTTGTCAAGGCGTATTTGGATTCGGTCGCGAGACCATTAGCGATAGGGCGGATTGAACTGTCTCCCCATCACGCAAGACTCCTCTGAATCTATGTCGCTGGTCATTCCTTCTTTTCTCTGAGCCTGCGTTCGATGTACTCATTCTGTTTCTGCAGAAAGGACTTGTATGCAGTGAGTAGCTGGATCTGCTCCTGCGCCGTCCTCCTGTCCACAGCGTCGATCGCGTCGGAGAACGCCTTGGCGGCGTTGTCGAGCTGCGTGTCCAGCGCGTTCGTCAGCTTCGGCGCAGTCGCGGCCAGTTGTTGATGGGCAGCGTCGGTCAGGCTGCTCGCAAGGTCCTGGGCGCTCCTGAACATCTTCCCTGCCTTTTCTTTGATTTCTTCCTGTGACATGACCGGCGCGACGGTCCTCATCTCAAGAGGATGATAGAACTGTGTTACAGAACTCGGCCTGAAAAGGCTGAATACCCGTCATTCCGCCCTGCCTTCCATGGCTGCTCAAAGAACTGCGGAGGCGACGTGGGAGGGCGACCTCTTGACTGGCGCGGGCAAAGTGAGGTTCGCAGGCGGGGCGATACCAGAGGTTGCGGTGACATGGGCCTCAAGGACCGAGGCACCTGGCGGTAAGACTAGCCCCGAAGAGCTCCTCGCGGGCGCGCATGCCGCCTGCTTCTCGATGGCCTTCTCAAACCAGTTGGCCACGAACAAGACCCCCGCAAAGAGGCTCGACGTGAAGGCGACAGCAACCTTCGACAAGGTCCCTGAGGGATGGCGGGTCACCACCATCGACCTGACGGTGAAGGGAACTGTTCCCGGGATCGATGCTGCAAAGTTCGCGCAGCTCGCCGAGGCCGCGAAGCAGGGGTGCCCCATCTCACAGGCACTGAAGAACAACGTCCAGGTCCGTCTGACGGCGACTCTCGTTTAGGGCCTACCAACGCTCGAAGTGGACGACTTCGGCGTACGGCCTTCTCCCTCTCTTCAGTGAAGGGGATTTCTTGTCAGGCGCTGGTTTGCCCATCGAGACAGCGCCTACCGGGTGGAACTCGTCCGGTATCCCAAGGGTCTTCTTCACTCCTTCGATCTCTGACTTTGGGAAGCCGAAGAAGACAGCGGCGTAGCCTAGGCTCACCGCCGAGTGCAGCAGTATCATGCTTGCGGCTCCCGCATCGAAGAACCAGTAGGGCGTCGGCCACTCTATCTCAGTGCCATCGGGGCGTAGCTTGTCCGGTTCGCGGTACCTCCGATGATAGATTGCCTCGCTCACACAGACTATAATCAGTATGGGAGCACGGATGACATAGTTCGGCCAGCCGCGCGGGAACATGTCTCTGTCCCGCGACAGCTTCCTCCTAGTCGCGGCGTCCCTCACTGCGACGAACGCGACACCCTGGCTAAACCCGGCGCTCGGATAGTGCTGCGCGAGGTCTAGGATTTTTCGGAGGTCACCTTCTGGCATCTCCTCCGTCTGGAAGTTCCTTACCATCCGCCTTCTCCTGACCACGGTCTCGTAGTCCATCAGAACGACGAGCTCGACGTTGTCTAAAAAGAATCTCCGAGCCTCGAGACTCGGAGAGACCATAGGGGATGTGCGGACGACCGCCCTTGGCAGCCGAGACGATTTGACTCCCGACAACGTCGTAGTCACCAAAGGTGAGCACGATTACGATGAGACCTGCAGACGGCTTGGTGCGCCCTCATCAAGATCCACGCCTTGGTCCTGTTCGCCGACCTCGACTTTGTGACGCAAGGAGGGTGGGCCTCGTAATGCAACCTTCGCGCCTCTTCATCTTCGGGAACCCATCCGTGGGGCGGCACGGCTGTCCTGCAACCCACTAGATTGCCCTGTTCTCCAGGCACCGTATGCATGCTTCCCTAAGGAAGGTCGTGGCAGGCATCGAAGTCTCGTCGAGCAGGCGGCAGGCCCGAGGTCCTCTACGTCTAGCCTTCTCGCGCCGTGGTCGGCACAGGGAGGCCGACCTTCCGGCGGAATCCCTGGAACCGAGGGTCCCTCCGTACCTCGGCATAGTATGGATCAGAAGTAATCATGTACGGCCAGGAATGAAGCTCAGCCTGCCGCAGGATCACCTTGAAGACTTCGTCGAGGTTGCCGAGGGCTGTTAGCACCACCAGCTCTCCCATAAGACGGGCAGACTCCTTCTTCTCCTCCGTCCTTATCTCCGAGAGGACTTTCTCTGCATCTTTTCTTCTCCCTGTAAGCGCGAACAGCTCGCCCTGGGCAAATTTCACCGAGTGGTCGCCTGGCCCGAACTCCCGCGCGGCGTCGATGAGCTTCTGCGCTTCGGCGAAGTTCTTCTCCGCCATCTCAAACTCGGCCATGTCGACGTACACCCTCGGATTCCTTGGGTTGAACTCCACGAGCCTCGAAAGTACGTCCCGCTCGACCTCGCCCAGACCGGCCACGCCCGCCGCTGCTGCGAACAGGTTCGCTGCTGGTATCGACAGTGGGTCGAGCTCGTAGGCCCTTCTAGACTCTCTGAGCGCCTCCTCCGGAGTCCGCAAACAAGAGTAGAGTATCGCCAGGGACATGTGCGCTTCGACGTCGTTGGGGTTGATTCGCAGAGTCTCCTCTGCCTCCTCAAGTGCGGCTTCGGACCTATCGTTCAGGAAGTGGACCATGGCCATCACGGAGTGCGACTCAGCGAGCTCGGTACGGAGCTCCAGCGCCTTACTGGCGGCGGCCTCAGCCTCTGCAGCGGCCTTAGGGAAATCCTCGTAGCCCGTAGCCGCCATCATCCCCCAAGCTCGCCCCAGACCCACGTAAGCCCGGGCGAAGTCGGGGTCTCTCGTGATCGCGCGCTTGTAGAGGGATATCGCCTCCCTTATGCTCGCCTCGGTGCCCTCCCGCTGGAGCTGCCCTGCCCGCAGGTATAGGGTGTAAGCCTCTACGTCGCGCGTGTCCGCCCTCGAACCAGAGAAGATGCCTGCGGCGAGCGAGTGAGCCACCTTCGTCGCTATGTGGCTCTGTATCGCGAAGATGTCCGTCAGCTCTCTATCGTACCTGTCGGACCAGAGGTGCTCCTCCGTGCGGGCGTCTATGAGCTGGACCGAGATTCGTACCCTGTTGCCTGCCTTCCTTACGCTTCCCTCTATGAGGGAGTCCACGCCTAGCTCCCTCCCTATCTCTGAGACCTTCTTACCCTTCCCCTTGTAGCTCATCGCGGAGGTCCTCGCTATCACCCTCAAGTCCGGATTCTCCGAAAGCTTCAGGATGAGCTCTTCCGTGAGACCGTCGGCGAAGTACTCCTCGTTCGACCCGGGGCTAATGCTCACGAACGGCAGGACAACGACCCTGTTGCCTCTCTTCGACCCGTCTTCGGTCTTCGGGTCACTCGGGCGGACCACGCTGTAGACGCCAACCGGAAGACCGACGTTCTTCAGCGCGACATCACCTGCCTTGACCAGCTCGAGTTCCGTCCTGTTCCTCACCTGATCGTAGACCTGCTGGGAGATGCAGACCCCGCCTGGCTCTGCAAGAGGCTCTATCCTTGAGGCCACGTTGACCGCGTCCCCGACAATGTCGTCCTTCTCGTGCACGACATCCCCGACGTGTATCCCTATCCTGATCTCCAGCTTCCGGGATGGGACTTCCATCCGGTTGCGCTCTCTCAGTTTGTCCTGAATCTCGACCGCGCAGCGAACAGCCTCAAGAGCGCTCTTGAACTCGACCAGGAAGGCGTCGCCCATCGTCTTCACCACCGACCCTCGATGAGCAGCGATTATCGGCCGCAGAAGGCTGCGATGTTCCTCCAGTAGCTCGATGGCGAGAGACTCATCGACCTGGGAGAGGTGGGTATATCCCACGACGTCCGTGAACATTATCGCAGCCAGCGTCCTCTCGCCCTCCACCATCTGGTTTCAGGAGGGCTCACGGACTGGGCCAAGATAAAGTTCGTGCAGCAGACCCGGCTCACTTGCGAGACTTGGGCTTCTCGAAGGCCTTCCGAAATCTCCTCAGCGCAAAGCCTACCAGAAAGATGAAGATGCCGACGGTGAAAAAGGCCGCGGCGCTCTCGAGCGTTCCGATGCTTATGTTCCCGAGGACCAGCGGGGCGAAGCCGAGGGCGACCAGGAGAACGCCCACGACCATGATCCCGATCGGCCACTTCATGTGCACGACGGCCCGGAAAGGGCTCTAATTAGCTCGTCTCATGCCGTGGACTTGCAACTCTTGTTTGCGTTTCTGAAGACCCATTTTTCACGACTTCACACCAGACGACCGTCAGTGAAACTTCTCGCCATCCTCGAACTTTCGTACGAGCTCGGCTATCTTCTTCCTCCTCGCCTCCGAGCTCTTCGTGTTCTCGAGTCTGAAGACCACCGAATAGACGTTGGCCTTGTCAAGCGTCCTGAAGAAAGCGAAGGCTTTCTCGTTCTTCCCTAGTTCCCTCAGGAAGTCCTCAGGAACGGTGGCCTTGCTCGGGGGGTTGTAGGCTCTCGCCCACCGGCCGTCCTTCCTCGCCTCCTCGACCTGTTTCAGACCCGCCGGCTTCATGCGCCCCTCTCTGATTAGCCTCTCGGCGTGGCCGACGTTGATCTTCGACCAGATGCTCTTCGGACGGCGTGGCACGAACCGTCCCAACCAGGACGCTTCATCGGAAGGACGAGCCTGCCCCGTTATCCACCCGTAGCAGAGGGCGACATCGAGAGCCTCGGGGACGGTCACGCCCTTCGAGCCGGAGCCTTTCTTGAAGAAGCGTATCCAGACACCCGTTGAAGCGGCGTGATTTTTCCCGAGCCAGGCCTCCCACTCAGCCATCGAACGGAACTCGAGCATCTCGCCCGTGTCCGCACGCGCGGACTTTCCGGCTGTGCGCGGCATTGCCTGCACTCGCACTCGGACAGGTGACTCCGCCTGTCAGTACTCAGCGAGGGCTCGGATGGGAGAACCGGACGCGCCCTTAAGGTAGAGGGGAAGACCGTAGAACCTCACCTTCTTGTTTGCCAGCGCGGCCAGTCCCTTCAGGTTCTCGAAGCCTACCAGTCCTCCGCCGAGAAGGATCTTGTGGGACCCAAAGTCAGGGCTCTTGTAGTGGTCGAGGCTCGGCGTGTCGAGGCCCACGGCCTTCACCCCGAGGGAGACGAGGTTGTTGGCCAGCTCCTTGGAGAAGCCCGGACAGCTGCGGAGGTACACCTCATCGTTCGGCAGGTGCCTGTCCCACCCGGTCGCGAAGAGCAAAATCGAGCCCTTCACGCCGGGGTTGCCGAGTTTCTTCATCCCTGCATTGAAGTCATCGTTGTTGAGCTCGTAGTGGAGTTTCGAGACGGGGACATCCAGCACGAGAGCGTCACCGAAGAACGTGGTGATAGGAACCTGTTCGACGGAGGCCTTGCCCGGGGCGAAGTGAATGGGTACGTCGACATGTGTCCCGACGTGGATGGCCATACAGATCTTATCGCTGAAGTAACCGTCCTTCTCGAACGACCTCATCTCCGTAAGCTCGGGCTGTGGATAGTTAGTCCACACGAGCATGTCCTTATGGATTAGCTGGCTAAGGTCTGTGTACAAGTCGGCAGCGGCTGCTGCTTCTCAGGATAAAAAATTAGCCACTGGTCCTGAGCACGACAGAATCGCTTAAGAGAACCGGCGCGTCGACCCAGACGTTTGTCCTCGTCCCCGGAGAATCCTACCGAGCTAGTCGGGGTGGTCTCGCGCGAAAGTCTCTACCGGGGCGACCGCAGGGGCTACGCCCTCGCCATCACAAAGCGCGCGATCATCGGAGCGAAGAAGCCCGACTCGCCCGACTTCGAGGCCTACCTCGGGCCCGGTTCTTCTCCGACGGATTCCTTGCGGAGGGACGCTGAAACTCTTGCAGCTTCTCTAATCAAGTCGAAGGATTTCAGGGTGCCGGTGGGAGCGGTGGGTCAGGTCCTCTTCAGGGCCCCTAGTCTCTTCGAAGGAGGGTACTTCATAATCAAGACGCCTTTCGACGTCTTCAGGGTGGACACCAGCGTACTCTATGTGGACGCCGACCTAGTCCGGACCTCGAAGATACTTGCAGAGTCCTTCGCTGCGGTCCTCGGCTGGCGTCTGTGTGACGGCCGGACCGGCGAGCCGTTGGCAGCGGCACGGTAGGTCCGTGCTCCTCGGCGGTCAGGAATTTGGCAGAAATTCAGCAAAGATTATGGAAGAATTAAGGAGAGTGCTCATAGGGGAGTCCATTTTAGTCTCTCCCGATGTCACGAAACCGGTCGGTCGGGATAGCGGTCGCCTTCCTAGTGTTGGGACTCGTCCTCGTCGTTCCGGTGTCGGCCGTTGTGGCGTCTCCTGTTGCCAAGGCTACCTCTCCAGAGCTCGTCCCCACGACGATTTGTAGCTGCGGCGCGGCCGCTGCGACAGACAGCAGCTCCTCCTCTGAGCTTCGGGGGCACGGGCCGCCTTCCCAGGTCAATCAGGCGGACTACGACGAGCAGCTCGGAATAACCTTCGCTGAGAGTTACACGTCAATCGAGTATAATGTGACGGCGGTCGAGCAGACGGATCCCACCCTCGGGACGGGCCCGGCGTACCTCCTCGACGGCCTCGGCAACAACGGCTTCTGGTATCAGGTCGGTGTCTCCTACAACTGGGGACCCGGACAGACCCCGGGAACGGGTTTCGACATGAATTACGAGGTCTTTGACTCGCTCGGGAACTCCGTCTATCCGGCAGAGGGCGGCGGACTGCAAGCGTTCTCTGGCCCAGTCCACGAGGGAGACACGATCACCCTTGACCTTTACATTAGCTCGGGCAACGTCGTTATGATCGCCGAAGACCTCGACACGGGTGCGTATGCGCAGCAGACCTACTCGGCGGAGGGGGCATCATACTTCGTCGGGCAGCCGAATGAGGTAGCAAACTCGAACGGGTTCTTCACTGGCCTCATGACCGAGTGGTATCATGGGGCGCCGTACTATGCGAACCTTGCGGATGTCACCTACACCACCACAGTCCCGGTCAGCTCGGGGTGGATGTGGATGGACGAGTGGAACCCCAATAACAACGCACTGGTGTTCGAGGCGAACGCGTCCGCGCCGAGCTCGTTCACAAGCCAGCCTTCAACGCTCCAGGAGTTCTCCTACAACTTCACCACCGAGTATGCCGACGCGACAGAATTCGTAACAGGGATGTTGAACTCGACCTCCTCGGGAGGGACCGGCGGAACAGGAGGAACGACAGGCACGAGCAACGCCACGGAAGTGACGATGACCTTCAGCTACTCCGTACAGGGAGGCGGCACCGGGTACGCCGCTCCCGTCCTCACCTACGTTTCGGATGGGACCCAACATTCGGTCAGCCTTACAACTACTCCCGCCTCGTACGAGCTCGACAACGGTAGTCGGTGGTCCGTCTCCAACCCTGTCACAGGTGAGTCTTCGAGCGAGAGGCTGGTGACCTCGGAAAGCACCAACGGGACCGCCGAGCAGGGCGATGCGGTCTCGCTCGAGTATCAGAATCAGTACTACGTCACGATCACACTCAACGACGGAGCGGCCGGAAGCGTGCAGCCCGCCTCCGGCTGGTACGACTCGGGCCAGACGCTGCAGGTTTCGGCGACACCCAGCACTGGCTGGAAGTTCGAGGGATGGAGCACCAACCAGACCTCCAGCACCACAGACAACTCGTCTGCCATCTCCGTACAGGTGACCGGGCCGGTTGACGAGACCGCCGTGTTCTACGCTGGACTCGTCCTGACCGCGCCCAGCTCTGCGCTCGTCACTTACAGTGTACCGAACCCTATAGCCGGAGAGGCGGTCCAGGGGACGGTGGAGCCAGGGACCACGAAGTCGGTCTACGTTCCACCTTCGTCCGAGATACTTCTGGCAACGAGCCCCACCTCATTCCTGTATTCGAGCGCCTGGAGAGTTCCGGGTTCCAGCTCGAGCTCGACCATAGCCATCGAGATATTCGAGCCCTCCTCCATCGCCCCCGTCTCGTCCTTCGACTACTCCAACCTCGCGATAGTCGCGGGCGCGCTCGCGCTGGTCGTGGCCATCATTGCGGCCGTACTTGCTCTCAGGAGGAAGCCAAGAACCTGGACCGTGGACGGACAGACGGCGTTTCCATCGCCAGAGGAGTCCGGGCCGCCGCCTCCAGCCGGCATCTAACAAGGAGCAATCTCATTGTCGCAACCAAAACGGTTTGTCCTGACCTCGACCAGGGGAAGACCGGGCCTGGGCAGAGTGGTCCTCCTGGCGATCTTGGTCATCATGATAATCACAGCTGCCGTGGTCGTCGTGGCAAGCATCGGCCTGCGCACGAACACGAGCTCGACCTCCTCCAGTTCCTCGTCCTCGCTGAGTTCCTCGACATCGTCTAGCTCGGCCCTGTCGGGCGTCTCTAGCAGCACCTCTTCCTCGGGCTCGTCCACATCCTCCCTCACCCTCGTTTCTGGACAGACGACATCGGTCACATCGACGGAGGTGACGACGTACCCTTCCATCTTCCTCAAGAGCACTGGAGAGGGCTCGCCGAGCTATAATACTACCACCGGGGAGTACGGAGAGTCCCTGGCTGTCGGCGGCCCGTTCCTCATCGTGGGCGCGCCCAACGAGACCTCGGATGGTGACGTGGCCGCAGGGAACGCGTACATATACAACTCAACCAGCGGGACTCTTCTGGAGAGCCTTACCAGCCCCACCCCCCAGAAGCTCGGCAACTTCGGCTGGTTCGTGGCCCTCAGCGGTGACCTCGCTATCGTGGGGGCGCCGGGGGAGAGCGTGAATGGGATGACAGACGCAGGACACGTATACATCTT
>JASHPA010000058.1 GCA_030038365.1 Nitrososphaerales archaeon | reverse complement strand
TCCCGGGTCTTTCGGAACCGCTTTGACTTGTCAACCACGTTAATCAGGGGACGCCCCTCCTCGAACCGGCTGCAGTTCTCAAGGAGGATCCGGGTGCGCCTCTCCGGGACGTGCAGGGAAAAGGGCTTCGCCGCCATGTGCGGCGTTATCAGGACGTTTTGCATCGACCAAAGAGGGCTGTCGACAGGCAGAGGTTCTTCCTCGAAGACATCCAGAGCCGCGCCGGCGATCTTGGTTGTCTGCAACGCTTCGATCAAGTCCGCCATCACGACGCATTTCCCGCGACCGACGTTCACGAGGAACGAGCCCCTCTTCATGAGACCCAGCCTCCTCGCATCGATCATTCGGATGGTTTCTGGCGTCTCAGGGGTGATCAGAATCAGGAAATCTGCCAGGGGAAGGACGGTATCGAGGGCAGACGGCGGGTGGACCGCCTTCACGCCGGGAGGAGGGGTCTTGACGAGTGGGTCTACGCCTATCACGGCCATCCCAAACGCCGCGCACAGCCGGGCGGTCTCCGCACCTATCCCCCCGAGGCCGACTATGACGGCTGTCGTTTCAGGAAGGTAGGTCGTCTCCAGTATCGGTCCCCACTCCTTCCTCTGCTGGAAGCGCGCGTATTGAGGCAGGCTACGGGCGAGAGCCAGGACGAACGCCATCGCATGAGGGGCGACATGGTCGTTATAGATGCCGCGGAAGTTCGTGACCACCACATCGCTCTCCACGAGCGCATCGTACCAGAAGGACGGGCCCGGACTGGCCGCGTTGCACTGGATCCATCGCAACTTCTTTGCTTGAGAGAAGAGCCTTGGCGGGACGAACCCGAAGGCGCAGTCTGCCTCCCTGATGAACGAGTCCGCCTCCTCGCTGCGCTCGAACAGCTGAACTTCAGCACCGGGAATAGCTTCCCTAATCTTCGCGGGCCATTCTTCCTGATATTCGGGTGGAAGGATCGCCATCTTGAAGGGCATTACTACGTTCCCTAGTCCCGACTTCAGAGGTTCCTATATTAGTCGCGTCTCATCTAGGCGGTCTCAGATCGGGGGCCGGCTGAGCTCGTCTTCTTCCAGCCAGATTCTTCTTGATTTTGGCAGCAATCAGTGCCATTCGGACATTGTTTGTCGCAGACATTCCTGTGCGGTGAACCCAGAAAGGGCTAGACGGACCTAATGTCCAGATAGACACACAGGTCGGTGCACCGTTGAGCCCGCTCGGTATTTCTCTCTAGATGTTGACTTAACAACCAAGACGTTACCAGAGGCACCTGCATGTTGCTGGTCGAGGGTGACCCGATAGTGAACACCTCTGACATGTCGTCCATCAGCCCAGTGCGGCGGTAGGACGTTTGACCGGAGAAGCAGACACCGGACAGAAGGCCATACGCGTCGCGCCTCGTGGGAGACTCCTTTCAGCCCCAAGGACTACTCTCCTGCTTCGACTATGGGTTGTGCGCTAATTGGAATCTCTACATTCGGCGACGTGGTCGCTTCCTGAATTGGGGCACCTCCCTTGTGAATCGAGCCACCCCCATACTTCACCCACAGTTTCCGGAAGAAGAGCAAGGCGATGACGTCAGCCGCTAGAACCAGGGGCAGGAAAATCTGACTCACCGCCCCTCCTACCATAACTGGAACGATCAGCCCGAATGCGAAGGCTATCAGCTGCCTTTCATTGCTCTTTTTTCCCAGCAACCGGAGTACGCAGAACAGAGACAGCAACAGGCTCGCGACCATAAGAAAGACTACTGCTGCGGCGGGGAAATCGACGTCATTACCACCGTAAGCTTCGAGTGCAATCGAGGTATAGACCAACGCCCCCAAGACGCCCGCCAGAAGGGAAGAAACTTTTGGAGTCTCGCTCCTAGCATGAATCAAACCCTTGGGTGCCAGACGAGCGGAGATGACGAGCACGCCGATGGCTGACACGCTCAAGGCGAAGAGGGGCAAGCCCATCCATACATGTTCTATGTGAACTTCTGCGAACAGACCGAAGAGGACGTCCAAGCAGAGTACCGACGCGGCTGCCGCGAGGGACCGGCGCGAACCGAGAAGACTCTTTCCCTGTGTCTCTGGTAGGGCCAGTCCCAGAAGAAAGATGGGAAGGGTGATGCTGAAAATCATATGCAATGGAATTACCAAGGATGCCCACACCCAGCTCACGCCTAGCCAGTGGCCGTAGGACTGTAGTCCCCCCAGAGCCGCCTTTGCGTTGAATAGCGTGCCGAATGCAAGGCCTTCCTCCAGGATTCCATACGCTGCCCCCATAAGGAGGACCGACCCCCAGCCCTTCTTCCATCGAATGGAAGCCTCACGTATCAACAGTGCGCCTGGAAGGTAGAGGCCAGCGTTCACTACAATCTGGTATGCGAAAACGAAAGGGTCAGCGACAAGATAGTAAAAAGGACTCGAACCGGAGAGGTACTCCACTATCCCTGGAGTAAGGAGAAACAGGCAGAGTTTAGGGTGCGAACGAAGGTAACGGAGAGTCCGGCCAATCACAGAAGGACGTAAGGGGCCCGGCGTGCCTACGGTCTCGTAGCTGACGGGTGAATCTGTCGACACTTTCTTCCTCCCCTAGTGTTTTGCAAAGTAATCGGCGACCACCCTGAAGGACTCCTTTGGCTCCCAGGGCATGTCCGGGTAGGTCGTGCCGTGTCTCTTCCCGCCTTCGTAGTATCTCACGAGGCTCAAGCTTCCCATGTCAAGGTCGTATCTCGGGTCATCATTGTACGGCTTGGTCTGTTCGACAAACGCCGACACGAACGCGCCGTAGACGCCCGCGTTGTCGAGGATGGTCAACTGGTCGACAAGTTCACGAGCCTGCAAGCCCTCGTCTCTCACGTGCTTTCCGCTCGTCAGTTTTGGCCTGATGAATCTCCCTATCAAAGGTAGCCTGTAATGGAAGAACTGCGACTTGGAGTCGATGATGATTCCGCCCAGACCCGCTCCGTTGACCTCCGCGCCCTCGTAGGTTTGGACACCGAATTCGGTAACGACGACAGGCTTCCGACTCTCGAAAGCAGGCTTGAGCATCTCCGCGTAGCGGTCCTTGATCCGTGCAGCGCGATAGTGGTCCACCCCCACGAAATCGAAGAGGCTCCAGTCTACCGACTCCCACGCCAGCGAGGCATATGTTATCTTGCCGTGAAAGACGGGCCTCACCGAGGCAGCGACGCTCCCTAGGAAGCTCCCGAGCGATTTGTTGTGTTCCGCCGCTTTGAGACGGGCGATCGATTCCGCGGGGTCGGCGGATTGTTCCCCCAGTTGCCGTTGCTGCCCGAAATCCTTCACCAAGTTCGCCATCCTTTCCATGACGTTACCACCCTTGACGATGCCGTCGGTGAAGAGGGTGAACTCGCCGCCGACGACGAACACCACCTTGTCCGGATATTCCTGGTTTAGTTTTTCCGCTTCCTTTGCTGCTTTCACTATGGATGCCAGGGTCGTTTCTTGCGCCTTGTCCCATATGGTCGGGGAGAACCAGACTTCCAGCCCCTGCTCCAGGGCTGCGCGGGCGCTCGTGGTCAGACGGCCGATGTCGTAACCGGTAATCCTGACCGCGTTGCAGTGAAGGTCTTTTTTGATTATCTCGAGCTCTCGTCTGACCGTGGCGA
>JASHPA010000057.1 GCA_030038365.1 Nitrososphaerales archaeon | reverse complement strand
GAGTGAGCGACGGGAAGATCACATCGGCGGCGCTGTTCGAACCAAAGCCGAAGGACCCGATACTGGTCTGCGGGATGCCCGGGAGCGGCTACGTCGGGAAGCTCGCGGTCGACCACCTGGTGGAGTCGTTCAAGGGGAAGAAGTTCGCCGAGGCATACTCGACCGAGTTCCCTCCGCACGGGAACGTGGGCGACGACGGCGTGGTGAGCCCCGTGAAGGGAGAGTTCTATCTGTGCGAGACGGGGCAGACGCAGGATCTGATAGTCTTCACGGCTGACGCGCAGCCGGCGACCGCGAACGGCGAGTACGAGCTCTCAGAGTGGGTGCTCGAGTCTGCGAAGAAGTACGGGGTGAAGCTCGTCTTCTCCCTGGCAGCCTACATCACGGGGTCGTTCACGGCCGAGCAGAGGGTGTTCGGCGCGGCGACCTCACCCGGGCTGGCGACGAGGATGAGCGGAGAGGGCATCAGGATGATGAAGGAGGGCGCGATAAGCGGGATGAACGGCGTGGTCGTCGGGATGGCGAAGCTCTACGGGATGGAGGGCGCGTGCCTGCTGGGGGAGACGTCGGGGTACCTCGTGGACCCGGTCGCCTCGCAGGCCGTGCTCGAGTCGCTATCGAAGACGCTGAAGATCACGATCGACCTCGGGAGCCTGAAGGACAAGGCGAAGGAGGCGAAGCAGGTCATAGGACAGATACGGAGGATGGCCGAGCAGGAGAGGGGCGTCACCGAGGGCCAGACGAGGCAGCCCGGCTATATCGGCTAGCCCTTTATGTTCCCTATCGGTCTGAGCGCCGCGACCTTCTTCGAGATCCCGGCCCTGTCCATAGTCTCGACGACCTCCGAGATGTCTTTGTAGGCCACCCCTGCCTCCTCCGCGAGGCCGTCCCACGTGGCGGCCTTGACGTAGATGCCTCTCTTCTCCATGCTCTTCTGGAGCTCTTCTCCCCGCACCTGCTTCTTCGCCGCGGTCCTGGACATGGTCCGTCCGGAGCCGTGAGCCGTGGAGCCGAAGGTCTCGAGCATGGCCTTGTCCGTGCCGAGGAGCAGGTAGGAGCCCGTCTCCATCGAGCCGCCTATTATGACCGGCTGGCCGATGTCCCTGTAGGGAGCGGGGATGTCAGCGTTGCCGGGGCCGAAGCTCCTCGTCGCGCCCTTTCTGTGGACGACGAGCTCCCTGGTAGCGCCGTCGAGCGCGTGCTTCTCGACCTTGGCGATGTTATGGCAGACATCGTAGACGATGTGCATGTCGAGGCCATCAGCGTCCTTCTTGAACACGGTCTGGAAGGCCTCCCTCACCCTGTGGACTATGACCTGCCTGTTCGCGAATGCCATGTTCGCGGCGCAGACCATCGCGCCGTAGTAGTCGGTGCCCTCCTTCGAGGAGAAGGGAGCGCACGAGAGCTCCCTGTCCCTGACGGCTATGCCATAGCGCTTCATCGCGCCGTCGAAGATGCGCAGATAGTCCGAGCCTATCTGGTGGCCGAAGCCCCGACTGCCGCAGTGGATCATGATGACGACCTGGTCGTCGTCGACCAGCCCGAAGTGCTTGCCCATCTTGGCATCGAAGTACCTAGACGGGTCTATCGTCTGGATCTCGAGATAATGGTTGCCAGAGCCCAGGGTGCCGAGCTGGTTGATCCCCCTGCTGGAGGCCTGGCTGCTGACCTTCGCGGGATTGGCGCCCTTGATGTAGCCGCCTTCCTCGACCATGCCGGCATCGTCTTCCCAGCCGTAGCCGTTCTCCGAGCACCACTTGACTCCCCACCGCATGACCTCCTCGAACTGGCCCTGGTTCAGGCGGACGGTGCCCTTCACCCCCACGCCGGCCGGGACGAGCCTGAAAAGACGGTCAACGAGATCCTTTACCCTTGGTTTGACCTCCTTTAGCCTCAGATTGGTGCGAATAAGCCGCATTCCGCAGTTCGAGACCACCACGCCGTCGGCTACAAAATTGTGATCGGCGTGGTCGACGGTCAGATCGTAGACGTATCCCGTGTAGGGCACTTCGTCGAGGGATACTATCTGTCCGAAGGCGAAGCCACCGTGGCCCATCTCTCTGTCGGCGCAGAATTCCTCGAACCGCACCGTGTTCCAGACGGGAGCCGCTCCTCGCTTTGCCCATGTCGAATGCCGTATGAAGCTCTCACTGATGTTCTCCCCGGCAAGCGCATGGATTATCTCTCCGGGAGCCATCCCTTCCGCGTACATGCGCGACGCCTCATGCCGCGCAGCGTTCCTCTCGGCTCTTACCATCCCTAGATAGTCGATGTACATTGACGCAAGCGACGCCAGCCGTTCCTTCTCCTGATTGTAGGCATAGCCGACGGTGGAGAAGAACCGCTTCAGGTTCGCCTCGGAGGCGTCTATCGAAAGCCTGTATCCGATGGTCTGTCCGTCGGCCCCGTCGTACCTGTATCCCTCGACGGCTACTGGCGCGGCGGAATCGACGCCGAACGCGAAGAGGAGCTCCCGGAAGTCGGTGAGCAACTCGACCGCGCTCTGTTGGATTGAGGTAAGCTTGCTGGAGCTGAACGACAGCGTGCTGAAGTTGTAGCCGTTGTTTGTTCTGGGCTCGTCGAGCTCTGCCCCGAGGAATGATGCGAGGAACAGCCGCTTTTGCCACTTGGAGGCGTTCATCAGCCAGACAGGGACTCTGTACTCCGACGTGGTCTTCTTGCCGTACGGCGCGCCCAGGGCGACCATCAGCACGCAGAAGGAGGTTGAAGGTACCATGAGGCTGAACTCGGTGAAATCAAAGTCGGACACGCCGTAGTTTGTCTTGAAGGTGCGGTGTCTCTCCCTCTTGTAAATCGAGGCTTTGAAGCCGATGGCGGCGAGGTCTCCCTTCATCGAGATCAGGTCCTTTTCCTTCGCGTAGAAGGTGGCGTATTTTCCGCCCTTCATCCTGGGTATCGTGGCGTCGCCGAAGAGCTGTCCCAGGAGCTTTAGCAGGCGGGGAAGCTGGGGAGCGTCGTAGGTCAGAGAGGTCAGGCCAAGGGATCCGAGGTGCTTCAGAACCTGGGAGCGCGCGTTGCCGCGTTCCGACACTCCCAGGGCCTTCAGCGCGTCGTGGATGTCTGACTCATCGACCACGACGCCGTCGCTTGCCGGATTGAACTCGACGCCCGTGAAACCTGTAGAGAGCAGGCAGTCCTCCGGCTTCAGCTCCCCGGCGAGGACCATGCCCCTTCTGGTCATTACGGGATGGTCGGAGGTGACGAGGAGTTCCTTGCTCAGGTCCGTGTGTATCCTGATCATCGAATGCTCCTCGCGCCTGCGCATGAACATCACCACGGAAGGCTTTGCGGAGCATTTCAAGGTTGAATCGAATGTTGTTACTCCATGCGCTGCGTCGAAGCTGGCAATCCTGTGCCAGCTCCCATTGGCATCGAGTATCTTCGATTCCGGATGAAGGCAGTTTACGTCGAATCCGATACCTCCAGGCGAAATCACGCCATTTTCGGGGTCAAACGCTGCGACGCCGCCGATGGGGAAACCGTAACCCCAGTGCGCGTCGGCCATGGCATAGGAGTAGCGCTGTATCCCAGGCAGCGCTGCGACGTTGGTGACCTGTTCGAAGACTCCCTGGTCCATCCCGTCCAAGAGCTTCTTGGTCGCGTAGATGCGCGCGGGGACGTTCATCCCTTCCTTGTAGGAGGTCGGTATCTCCCATACGACGTCCGATATCTGTTGGGTCTTCGAGGGGGCTGCCAACTGTAATCCCGGGTTTGTTTCGCCGTCGAATCCGGGTCAGACTTTAAGTCTTTGCGGAGTTTTCGTCAGATGTCAAGGACGATGGTGGCGACCCAGCGCCCCTTCTCTTCCTTCACCCCGAACATGTACATCGTGACCGCCTTGACGTCGTTCCGGAGGCGGTGCCGCTCACGGTCGATCGGCTCGCCCCTCATCTCGCATCTGAGGCTCCTCCTGTCCCGCGATAGCGTGACGGCGAACGTCTTGAAGAGGAGAGAGTCCACGTCCTTGGTCACTATCAGCTGCGTCAAAAAGTCGTACAGGAGCCCGTCCGTGCTCTCGGCCTTGATCGAAAGCGTCCTTGTGACCGTTCTGCGCAGACCGCGCCTGTCGACCATGACGTCGATGAGCGCCCCGGCGCAGGTCTCGAAGAGAGAGCCCGGCGACGCGGCCGATGCCCTGAAGGCGATATCCGCCAGCGCGATGTTGGGAAGCAGACGATAGCTCGGCCTAGCCAAGGATGCACCGGGCGCTTCGCTGCGTCTTTAAAGGTCTGCACGGGGCGCCGGGCTCCCTTGGTCGGAGAGAGCGGGGTTCCGGAGCTGAGACTTGTGGTCGACGGCGCCGAGGGTGTCTACGCCAGCCTCGCGCTCGAGGAGGCGATGCTGAAGGAGAACAGGTCCCTGACGCTGCGGCTGTGGACGAACGAGAAGTCCGTTGTGATCGGACGAGCCCAGCTGGCCCGGTACGAGACGAACCTAGAGTACTGCGAGGCCGCTGGGATCCCGGTCGTGAGGAGGATCACTGCCGGTGGGGCGGTCTATCACGGGCCCGGGAACGTGAACTGGTCGCTCTTCGTGGGGAGGGGGTTCTCGTCGGGCAGTGTCAGGTACATCTGGGGAGTGAACGAGCTCTTCGCGATGGCCGCTGCCGTGGTCATCGCCGCATCGGCAAAATGCGGGGTCAGGACCTGGCTCGACGAGCCCAACCGCATCCTCTCGGATGGGGGGAAGGTGAGCGGGATGGCCGCATACGTCTCGCGGGACGGCGTGCTCTGCCACGGGACGTTTCTTCTCGATGCCGATCTGGAGGAGGCAAAGAAGCTCACGGAGCCGGCGCGCGTCTCCATCGCAAGGAGGTACACGCGGAGCAGGCCGATGGGGATGGCGAACACCGGCATCGGGCTAGCTTCATTTATCGCCGCTATGAAGGACGCTGCCGCAGAGAAGACTGGAAGAGAGCTTGAGATCGACCGACCGAGGGAAGAAGAGGTACGTGTCATGAAGTCCCTCCTTAACAAATATCAGGACCCTGCATGGAGCCTAGGCGACCCCTTCGAGGGATGACAGGATGAGCGAGCAGGAAGTCACGCTGAAGGAGGTCGAGGAAGCGGCTGGCGTCCTCAAGGGCGCCGTGAGGCTGACGCCTCTGGACACATCCAGAATCCTCAGCGACCTGTCGGGGATGGACATCTCACTCAAGATGGAGAACATGCAGAGGACGGGGTCCTTCAAGCTCAGGGGCGCCTACAACAAGATCTACTCGCTCTCAGACTCTGAGAGGTCGAGGGGCGTCGTGGCCGCCTCAGCGGGGAACCACGCGCAGGGGGTGGCGCACGCTGCCACGCTCCTGAACACAAAGTCGACGATAGTCATGCCCGAGGGCGCTTCGCCGGCGAAGGTGGACGCCACCAAGGGCTACGGCGCGAGGGTGATTCTGCACGGAAGGATATTCGACGAGACGCTAGAGATGGCGAAGAAGATAGCCGAGAAGGAAGGGGCCGTCTTCGTCCATCCCTTCGACGACCCGAAGGTCATAGCCGGGCAGGGCACGGTCGGCCTCGAGATGCTCGACGCGAACCCGGAGCTGGAGAGCATGGTGGTCCCCGTCGGTGGTGGCGGGTTGATCTCTGGGATAGCGGTGGCGACCAAGGCAATCAAGCCGAAGGTCAGGCTCGTCGGTGTGCAGTCGCAGGCGTTCCCGGGGATGTACATGGCGTTCAAGACCGCCCGCATCGTCCCGTTCAAGGCTGAGGAGACGATAGCGGACGGGATCGCCGTGAAGCAGCCGGGTAAGCTCGACTACAAGCTCGTGAGGAAGCTGGTGGACGACGTGGTACTGGTGAGCGACGCCGATATCGCCGAAGCGATCTTCGTGATGCTGGAGAGGATGAAGACCGTGGCCGAACCGGCGGGGGCAGCAGGGGTAGGGGCGTGCCTCGCAGGCGTGGTTAAGGCGCCACCGGGGCCTTGCGGCGTGGTCGTGAGCGGGGGCAACATCGACATGTACACGCTCGACCAGATAGTGGCCAAGGGGCTCGAAAGGGAGAACCGCCTGCTCAGGGTGAAGGTCACGCTCTCGGACAAGCCTGGCGCGCTGAAAGATATCCTGGACGTGGTGGCGAACACGAGGGCCAACGTCGTCAAGGTGGAGCACGACAGGGTGGGCAAGGACATACCCATCGGCAGGGCCGAGGTCACGCTGACTCTCGAGACGCAGAACGTGGAGCACACAAAGTCCCTGATACAGGCGTTCGGCAAGGCCCGTCTGAAGTACAAGCTGGTCAACTAGTGTCCGTGGGGTCGGCCCTCCTCGAGTAGCCGAGGGCCTTCAGTGCTGCCTCCAGGACGAAGAACGAGCCGAGCATTATCATCGCTGCGACCGTGAACGTGGTAGAGTAGCCCGCATAGTACGAGATGTATCCGGTGAACAGGGAACCGGCGACCGTCCCCAGCGCGCCGAGCGCAGCGTACTGCCCCAGGAGGTTGCCCTGACGGCCCCGGCCGAGGTTGGCGAGGAGCGTCACTGACGTCGACGAGTTCCAGAGGGCGTAGGCGACGCCCGTCATGGCGTAGACCACAGTGGAGACCGCGAAGAGGGCCGTCCCGTGCGTCGCGAGGGCCGCACCCGCGAAGAGCATGTAGAGGAAGGTCCTGAGCAGCACGGAGTTAGGCCCGATCCTGACCCCTCCGAACCTCTTGATGAGACCGCCCATCCGGCGGTAGGCTATCGTCTGGATGACGATGTTCGTCAGCGAGATGGCGAACACCTGGTTGTCGGTGACCCCGTAGTCTGCGAGGAAGGGCGTGAAGGACGTGTTCAGGAAGCCGCTAGCCGTCGTGAAGAGGAACATCGAGAAGAACAGGAGGACGCGTCCGGTGATGGCGCCGGCCCTGGCGGCGCGGGCCAGCTTGACCAGGTCCTTTACGGCGGTCGCGGAGATCGCTACCTCGTGCAGGAAGACCGAAAGGCTGTGCGCTACCCGGCCGGGCGTGAGTGAGAGGTGCTCGGACTCGAGCGGGAGCTTGGGCTCCGAGATGAGCAGGTAGGAAAGGATGGTGCACGCGGCGGTCGTGGCGGCGCAGAAGGCGAGGTATTCGCCGAGCGGCAGGGAACTGGTCCACAGTAATCCGACCGCTACCCCGAGTATCGAGCCTAGGTTGGCCACCAGCGACAGGTGCGAATAGGACGAGACCCAGTTCTTCTTCTCGGACGTCTCCATGACGAGGAGGTTGGTGGCGACGGCGTTGGCGCTTACGAAGAACCCGAGGCTGCCGTAGAGCACGCCCAGGTCGCTGAGGTTCGGGAGCAGGAACATCGCGATGAATACCGCCGTAGAGCCGGCCGACGTTATCACGAAGAACAGGCGCCTCCTTGCCCAGCGGTCGGTGAGCCTGCCCCAGAGGATCGACGAGGGTATGAGGACGGCGTTGTAGAGCGTCGTGTCGAGCGCGACCTGCACGACGTTCCCCCCGAGCAGGAGGATGTACAGGGGGACCATCGTGAGGAATCCCTGCACTCCCGCGTTCAGGGGGAGGACGGTCCAG
>JASHPA010000056.1 GCA_030038365.1 Nitrososphaerales archaeon | reverse complement strand
TCTCAGGACCCGGGAACTGCGCCGGGCGGCTCACGGTGACGGTGGGCAGAAGCCTTAAATGCAGGCGACCGAAGGCTATATATATTCCCCCAGCGGCGGGCCTGCTTAGGTTTCCTTATAGTGCACTTGATGCCCCACTTAGTGCCACTACTCTATCGGAGTGTGTCAGTAAATGCCTAGAACGAAGGCTAAGAAGGCTGAAGAGGAGCTGCCCTTCAAGCCCACCGACCACTTTCTCGTGCCAAAGCACGAGCTTATGACACCTGACGAGGCGAAGGCGATATTGCAGAGGTTCAACGCGACGCCCGACCAGTTCCCGTTTGTTTCCTCCACCGACGCGGCGGCCAAGTCTATCGGCGCAAAGCCCGGCGACTTCGTCCGCATAACGAGAAAGAGTGAGACGGCCGGCGAGACCGTCTACTATCGTTATGTCGTGGAGGGTTGACGATGAGCAAACAGGTAGTAAAGCAGTATGACTCGTGGATAGTCCTCAGGGACCTCCTCGAGAAGGAAGGTGTGGCTAGGCAGCACCTTAACAGTTACAACGAGTTCATCAGCAGAGGCCTACAGTCCATCATAGACGAGATAGGAGACGTCGAGATCGAGACCGTCAGCACGCCCTACAAGGTGAAGTTCGGGAAGGTCGAGCTCGGAAGGCCGAGGGTCATCGAGATAGACGGCTCGGTGAGCAACGTCTTCCCGATGGAGGCCCGGTTGCGGAACCTCTCCTACGCGTCCCCCATCTACCTTGATATGACCATCGAGGAGGAAGGGATGTCCCGCGAGGCGACCCGTCAGCACATCGGAGACCTCCCGGTCATGGTCAAGTCCGACCTGTGCCAGCTCTCCAAGATGACCAAGGAGCAGCTCATCGCTGCGAGCGAGGACCCCAACGACCCCGGCGGTTACTTCATCATCAACGGTTCGGAGAGGGTCATCGTGGGGCTCGAGGACCTCTCGCCCAACAAGATCCTCGTCGATGTCGAGAAGGCCAGCGGCATAGCCACCTACAAGGCCAGGGTCTACTCCTCGGTCGTTGGCTACAGGTCAAAGCTCGAGGCGACACTGAAGCAGGACGGCTCGATCAATGTCAAGATTCCGAGCTGCCCCGTCGACCTCCCGTTCGTTATCATCATGAGGGCGCTCGGCATCAAGTCCGACAAGGACATCGCTAACGCAGTCTCGCCCAAGCAGGAGGTCCAGGACCTGCTCGAGGTCTCCTTCGACAAGGCCTCTGAGGCCCCGACCGACAAGGACGCCCTCGTCTACATCGGCAACAGGGTCGCGCACGGCATGCTCGAGGAGTTCAGGATCAAGAGGGCACAGTCGATGCTCGACTGGGGCTTCCTCCCGCACCTCGGCAAGGCAGACGACAAGCGCTACGACAAGGCGATGTTCCTCGGTGAGGCCATCTGCAAGCTGATGGAGCTGAGGCTCGGCTGGATAGAGCCGGACGACAAGGACCACTACGGCAACAAGGTCGTAAAGTTCGCAGGCCAGATGCTCGCTGACCTGTTCAGGACCTCCTTCAGGAACCTGGTCAGGGACATGAAGTATCAGCTCGAGAGGGCCGGACAGAAGCGTGGAGGTAACGTCGTCGGCGCAGCGATCAGGACCGGCATCATCACCGACAAGCTCAACAACGCCATCGCCACAGGGAACTGGGGAAGAGGGAAGGTCGGGGTAACTCAGCTGCTCGACCGTACCAACTATCTCAGCACCCTGAGCCATCTCAGGCGCGTCCAGTCACCGCTCAGCAGGTCGCAGCCCAACTTCGAGGCGAGAGACCTCCACGCCACGCACTTCGGCAGGATATGCCCGTCCGAGACGCCTGAGGGTGTGAACTGTGGTCTAGTCAAGAACCTCGCCCTCTCCGCGACGATATCGGTCAGCGTGCCACCCTCCGAGGTGGAAGAGAGGCTCTGGGAGCTGGGCGCCAAACCCATCAGGGACATACCCGAGAAGCTGGCTCTGGAGGGCTGCAAGATATTCATGGACGGACGTTTCATCGGATATGTCGACGACGGTGATCGCCTGGCCAAGGCGTTCAGGAAGCTCAGACGTGAGGGTCAGATCAATCCCAGCGCGAGCGTCCTCTACTACGCGCCGCTGAACAAGAAGGGCTACGCCCGCCTCTACGTCAGCCTGAGTGCCGGAAGGGTCATGCGGCCGCTGATCGTGGCGGACAACGGCCGGCCACTGCTGACGCAGGACATGATCACCAAGGTCGCGGCGGGAGAACTGACCTGGAGGGACCTCGTCGAGAAGGGGATCATCGAACTCATTGATGCCAACGAGGAGGAGAACTGCTACCTAGCCATGTCTCCTGAGGAGATTACCTCGAGACATACCCATCTGGAGCTGTACCCCGGTGCCATGTTCGGCATCGCAGCTTCCATCATCCCGTATCCGGAACACAACCAGTCTCCGAGGAACACGTACGAGTCGGCGATGGCCAAGCAGTCGCTCGGCTTCTCGACCCCGACCTACCCACTCTCTACCTTCGTCAGACAGCATCTCCTCGTCAATCCGCAGTCCCCGATGGTGAAGACCAAGTCCACCGAGCTCCTCAACATCACCGAGAGGCCCTTCGGCACCAACGCGGTCGTCGCAGTCCTCTCGTTCGAGGGCTACAACATAGAGGACGCCATCATCATGAACAAGTCGTCCATCGAGAGAGGCTTCGCACGTTCGTTCTTCTACCGCCTCTACGAGGGAGAGTCCAAGCAGTACCTAGGAGGGATGCGCGACACCTTCGAGGTCCCGTCCGCAGAGTCCAACATCCGCGGCTACAGGGGTGAGAGGTTCTACCGTCTCCTCGAGGGTGACGGGGTCGTCATGCACGAGTCCCAGGTCACCGGCGGTGACGTAGTCATCGGGAGGACATCTCCACCCAGGTTCATGGAGGAGTACAAGGAGTTCGAAATCAAGGGTCCGTACAGGAGGGACACATCAGTCGCGGTCAGACCCACCGAGACAGGGGTCGTCGATTCTGTCTTCATGACCGAGAACGTGGAGGGAGGAAAGATGTTCAAGGTCAGGGTCAGGGACATGCGCACGCCCGAGATAGGAGACAAGTTCGCCTCGAGGCACGGGCAGAAGGGGGTCGTCGGGCTGGTCGTACCCCAGGAAGACATGCCCTACACGGCGGACGGAGTCGTCCCGGACGTCATAATCAACCCACACGCCTTTCCGTCAAGGATGACCGTCGGGCAGTTCATCGAATCCATCGCAGGCAAAGCGGCGTCGCTCAGGGGGGTCCCCGCAGATGGTACGGGCTTCGCTGGAGAGAGGCCAGAGGAGCTCGAGAAGATCCTCCAGGAGCGCGGCTTCGAGCCGACGGGCAGGGAGGTGCTCTACGACGGCAAGACCGGCAAGAAGTTCGCGGTCGATGTCTTCATCGGGGTGGTCTATTACCAGAAGCTCCACCACATGGTCGCGGACAAGATCCACGCAAGGGCCCGCGGGCAGGTCCAGATGCTCACGAAGCAGCCGACGGAAGGCAGGGCGCGCGGTGGGGGCCTCAGGTTCGGAGAGATGGAGCGCGACTGTCTCATCGCCTACGGCGCGTCGATGGTGCTCAAGGACCGGCTCCTCGACGAGGCGGACAAGACAGAGATCAACGTCTGCGAGAAGTGCGGCCTCATAGCATACTACGACGCCAAGCAACGCAAGTACGCCTGCAAGATAGACGGTGACCAGGCGAAGATATCCACCGTCGTCGTGGCGTACGCGTTCAAGCTCCTGCTCCAGGAGATGATGAGCCTGAATATCGCGCCCAGGCTGAGGCTGAAGGACGCGGTGTAGTGGTGAGATAGAATGGCAATGGAAGAAGCGCTCCGCACGATACGGAAGATAGACTTCGCACTTCTCTCGCCCACCGAGATCAGGAAGTACTCGGTCGCCGAGATAACGCAGCCCGAGACCTACGACGAGGACGGCATGCCGGTCCAGGGAGGCCTTATGGACGGAAGGCTGGGCACCTTAGAGCCAGGACAGAAGTGCGCGACCTGCGGCAACACCGCCGCACGCTGCCCCGGCCACTTCGGGCACATCGAGCTCGCAGAGCCCGTCCTCCATATGGCGTTCGTCAGTGACATCAACAAGCTCATTCAGGCGACGTGCAGGACCTGCGGCAGGATACTCCTCACCCAGCAGGAACTGGACGCCTACAGGGCGAGGCTCAACAGCTCGACAGAGTTCACGCCCACGCTCAAGGAAGACATCGCCAAGGAGATACTCACCAAGGCGAAGAAGGTCAAGCTCTGCCCT
>JASHPA010000055.1 GCA_030038365.1 Nitrososphaerales archaeon | reverse complement strand
ACTTACCGGGGACATCCAGACGTACCTCTTCGGCATGGGCATCTTCCAGGAGATAGAACGCAAGAACTGGGTAGACTACATCAACGGCATAGGCCACTTCACGAAGAGGAGCTGGCAGATTACGAGCACCAGGCAGTTCCCCAAGGTCCTCCCGAACGCGCTAAAGCAGGCCGTCACGGGGAGACCAGGACCCGTCCTCATCGACATCCCGATGGACATGCAGGTCGAGAGGGTCGCGGCTACCGTCCCCGACGCACGAAAATTCATGCCCTCCGGCCGCATCTACCCTGACGAAGCCCAGGCGATTAGGGCAGCGAAGCTCCTCCTGAGCGCGGATAGGCCGCTGATCCTTATAGGCGGCGGCGTCACCATGTCCGGGGCCACAGAGGAGCTGGTCAGGCTCGCGGAGTTCCTCGGGGCGCCTGTCGTCGCCTCGTTCCGCGGCGACGCCAAGGGTGGCTTCCCGACCGGCCACGAGCTCTGGGGCTTCCATCCTGGGAACGTCGGGAGCTCCGTCTCCAACAAGCTCACTAGGGAAGCAGACGTGCTCCTCGCGATCGGGACGACCTTCAGCGACGAGACGACGAGCTCGTACGCGTCCGGCGTCACCTTCGACATACCCCCCACGAAGCTCATACAGATCGACATCGACCCGGGCGAGATAGCGAAGAACTATCCGGTTGAGGTGGGGATCGTCTCGGACGCCAAGGCGGGGATCGAGGTGCTTCTGGAGGTCCTCGGGACTCTGGCCGAGAAGAGGGACTACAGGAAAGGGGCATGGTTCAAGCGGCTCAGGGAGTTGCGTGACGAGTGGGATAGGGAGCTGAAGAAGCTCTGGTCCAGCGCCCCGATGGGGATCCCGAGCGTCGTCAAGATGATGGGCGAAGTCGTGCCCAAAGAGACGACAGTAACTGTGAGCGCGGGGTTGCCGCAGGAGATAGTCTCTCAGCAGTGGGGCAGCGCCCTTCCTGGGCTGTATCTCAGTTCTGGCGGATACTCGACCATGGGGTTCGCCCTGCCGGCCGCGCTGGGTGCCAAGCTCGCCAGGCCCCAGGCGCCGGTCGTCGCGGTGGAAGGCGATGGTTCGTTCCTGATGAACAGCGTGGAGCTCTCCACCGCCGTGGAGTACAAGATACCCGTAACCGTCGTCATCCTCAACAACTATGGATGGGTCTCGATACGCGACCTCCAGATCCGCGGCCTGAAGAACAGGCGGTTCGGCACCGAGTTCAAGAAGCTCGCCGACTTTGAGAAGCTCGTGACGTCCTATGGCGCGAACTACAGCAGGGCAGAGGACCCACAGTCCTTCAGGCGCTCGCTGAGGAACGCGCTCCGTTCGAGGAGCGTCTCCGTCGTCGAGACGATTGTCGAGAGGCGCTTCCCTAAGGACAGCACCTACATGTACGGATACTGGGATATACCCACTCCCTACAGGAGCTGAAGCGATGAAGAACATCGGTATAGGGATCATCGGGGTAGGGGCGATAGGGAAGCTTCATGCGACGAACTATGCCACGAAGGTGCCAGGAGCCTTTCTGGCAGGCATCGCCGACGTGAACCTCGCTGCGGCGAACGAACTCGCATCACAGCTGGGCGTCAGCTCGGTCTACTCTGATTACCACAAGCTGCTGGACGACGGGAATGTTGACGGGATAGTCGTCGCTACCCCTCCCTTCCTCAAGAAGGACATCACCCTCGCGGCAGCTGACAAGAAGAAGCACGTCTTCTGCGAGAAGCCGATGACGCTATCCCTGAAAGAGGCGGACGAGATGGTCTCCGCGGTGAAGCGGTCGGGGATAGTCTTCCAGGTCGGCTACCAGAAGCGCTCCGATACCTCGTTCATGCAGGCGAAGAAGGACATCCTTGAGGGCGCGCTGGGCAAGCTCCTTCTCGTGAAGGCGCACAACAGGGACCCGCCCACGGTCGTCGCCGGCTGGTCAGCCGACCCGAGGAAGAGCGGGTCCGTCTTCCTGGACACCTGCAGCCACGATTTCGACGCAATCCGCTACCTGAGCGGCAGCGAGGTGACGCACGTCCAGGCTGATGGCAACGCAATGATGTACGACGAGCTCCGCAAGAACGGCGATTATGACACGGTGGTTGTCAACCTCAGGCTGGCCAACGGCGCGATGGCGCAGGTGGACGCGTGCGCGTACACCCCGTACGGCTTCGACTCAAGGGCCGAGGTCGTAGGCAGCGAGGGAGGGATCATGGTCGGGATGGGGGAGAGGAGCTTCGCGCGCGTCTACAAGAAGGAAGGGGTGAGCAATGAAAGATACGACTACTGGGGATCCAGGTGGGCTCAGGCATACCGGGACGAGATGGGGGCCTTCGTCTCCTGTATCAGGGACGGCGGGACTCCACGGGCGACCATCCAGGACGGGAGGGCTGCGCTGGAGATCGGTCTGGCAGCGTGGGGCTCGGTAAAGGACGACAGGTCTGTCAGGCTGCCGCTCGCCTAGGCCTTCATGCGACCTACGACCACCTTCATCGAGTCCATGCCCATCGATGTCTCGACCGCCTCCTGAGCTTCCTCCTGGCCGAAGACGTGGGTCACTAGCTTCTCGAAGGGTATCGTGGATGAGAACGAGTCCATCATCGTGAGCGCCCTCGCATACGCCTGATAGGGCATCCCAGAGACTCCGATTATCCTCGCGTTCTTCGCCAGGATCTGCCTCGAAGGCGAGATCGTGGTGGGCTTGTCCTCGGCGTAGGCGCCTTCGACAAGGTATGTCCCTCCGTTCCTCATGAGGTCGAGCCCCTCGGGGACGATGCCGGGAAACCCGGTGCACTCGACGACGGTGTCCGCGCCTATCCCGTCGGTCATGTGCATCACCGCGTCGACCCTCTCCTCTTGCTTGGGATAGTCGTCAAGGTTGATAGTCCTGGCGCCGGCGAGCCTCTTGGCCAACCTCAGTCTGAACTCAGACCTGTCGATCGCGATTATCTTAGACGCCCCCAGCATCTTCGCCATCAGCACGTTGCACATCCCGAGCGGGCCCACCCCCTGGACGACGACCGTATCCGAGGGAGAGTAACCTTCCTTCGAGTTGGGATTCTGGAAAGCCCTCCCGAAAGCGCCGTATGCGACTGCCATCTGTTCGGTGAGGACGGCGGCGGCATCGGACATCCGCTTCGGCACCCTGAAGATGAAGGTGCCCGGGAGGACGAACATCTTCTCCGCATACCCCCCGAAGAGGTGCGGAGGGTCCTTGCAGCTGATGACATCTCCGTAGCTTCTGTGGTTGAGGCACCAGGGGTAGCCGTAGAAGTTCTTGCAATAGTAGCACTCGCGGCAGACGATATCCGCGGACACCACCACGCGCTCGCCCTCCTCGAGGGGCTGCCCCTCCGTCACCATCTCTCCTGCCGCCCTCTTCCCTATCTTCTCTATGACTGCCAGGTTCTCGTGCCCGAGGATTATCGGGAGCGAGACGACATCTCCCGGCAGCCCGAGCCGTATCTCCCCTTCCTGGAAGACGTGCTTGTCGGTCCCGCATATGGCGGCGCCGAGCATCCTCACGAGTGCCTCGCGCTCCCCGGGAGAGGGTGTGGGGAACGTCTCGGCCCTGATCTTCCGCGGCGCGTAGAGCACCGGGGCGATTACCTTTTCCAACGGGGAACGCTCGGACCGCTGCGGCTAAATAAGATTGGGCCTGTCGCTGAGTCCCATCCTGCTCGTGGCGCGCCTGCCACCGTCCTTTCACGTGGGCGGCTCAGGCTACCGCTGCGAGGGCCTGGTCGAGGTCCGCGATGAGGTCGCGGGCGTTCTCGATACCCGCCGAGTATCTGATCAGCGCTTCGGGGATGCCCATGGCGGCTCTGTCCTTCGCGCTCACCTCGACATGGCTGGTCGTCGCCGGAGAACCCACGGTCGTCTCGACCGCTCCGAGGTTCGCCGCTCTGTGTGCCAGCCTCAGCTTTGGTAAGAACCTCTTCACTTTCCGGAAGTCGCCCTTCAGCGAGAAGCTGAGGACGCCCCCGAAACCCTTCATCTGCCTCTTCGCCACCGCGTGCTGAGGGTGCGACCTGAGACCGGGATAGTAGACGGCAGCCACTCCTCCGTGTCCCTCGAGGTGGCGCGCTATCTTCATCGCGTTCTCGTTCTGTCTCTGCACCCGTATCTCGAGGGTCTTCAGGCCTCTCAGCAGCAGGTATGCCGCGAACGGGTCGAGCGCAGCTCCCGTGATCTCCCTGTAGTGGTACACCTTCCGCACCGTCTCCTTCGGTCCGCAGAGCACCCCGCCGAGAGCGTCGGCGTGGCCTCCGAGGAACTTCGACGCGCTGTGGATGACCAGGTCCGAACCCAGTCGCAGCGGACGCTGGTTGATCGGGGTGGCGAAGGTGTTGTCCGTGATGACGGTGGCTCCCGCGTCGTGGGCAGCTTTGGAGAGACGTGCTATGTCGAGGACCTTCAGAGTGGGATTCGTGGGCGTCTCGAGGTAGAGAACGTCGCAGCCCCCGGCGACCTCCCGCTCAATCCGGGACGGGTCGGTAGTCTCGCAAAGTTTCACCCCGATGTTGAGCGCCGGGAGGAACTCCCTGAACAGCTGGTTGGTGCCTCCATAGGTGTCCTTCGCGGCGACGACGCGCGATCCAGGTCGCAACAGCGCAAAGAGAGTGTTGCTGATGGCGGCCATCCCCGAAGAGAAGCTGGTGGCATCCTCCGCGCCCTCGAGTACCCTGACCTTCTCCTCGAAGAGCGCGACGGTCGGGTTCGTGTTGCGGCTGTAGATGTGACCCTTCCTTCGCCCGAGGGCGACGTCCTGCCAGCGGCCGACGTCCCGGTATGTGAACGCGACTGCCTGAACGATCGGTACCTGCGAGGTACCTTCCTCGGCGTCATCCTCCCCTCCCCAGACAGCCTTCGTCCCTGGACCCTGGTCAGCGAGCTCCCTCGTCATGGCTGCGCTTGCCTGCCACCCCGGTTAATTAGTTCGCGAGGGCCCTATCGCGCAACGGCAGAGCGCATACGCGCAGGCAATCGCGACCTCTTGTTGGCGTCGACGAACCTCAGGTAGAGCCGGCGCCTCTGCTCCCGCTTCTCCTGAAGGACCTCGGCGAGGTCGCGCGACAGCTCGAGCCCGCCTAGATAAGCCGTCGTGTTGTCGATGTCCCGTATCATCCCGAGCGTATCCTGCCACCCTCTGAGGCCACGAGCGATATCGCCAGCGACCTCGCCCTTTGCGGCGAACTCCATCGTGTACCTCAGCTCCTTCGAGGTGACCCTCAGAGAATGGAGGGTCTGCAGGTCGTCCGGGTCCTTCAGCACGGTGCCGAGGTCGCGCTCGATCTCGTCGATCATCCGCTGGTTCGCCTTCCTGAACCTTCTCCGGAGCTTCCTTCCGGTCACCTTCTCCCAGTCTACCGCGGGCGCCCTTCCGATTGAAGAGGCGGCCTGCCTCGCCGGTCCCTCGAGGCCGGAGCGCTCCGAACGCAACATCCCCTGGAGCCAGGCGAGTCTCGGGTCCTCTGTCATCGGGGACAAGTGCGACCGTATCGTGTCGAGGTCTCTGATGCGGTTGTTGGCCCTGAGCAGCTTCCTTATCCTGGACCGGTACCTCCTTTGCTGCTTCCTCTTCCTGACGGAGGCAGGCAGCAGACCGGCGCCCCTGTCGAACCTGCGTATCGCGATCCGGAGGCGGTGGACCTCGTCCTCTCCCTGCGACCTGAGGTAGTCCTCGAGGCGCGCCTCGAGTTCATCCTCCGCCTTCTTGTAGCGGGCCGAGAACGACGACCGCGTTATCAAACGCGGGACACCCCCTCTGCCGGGTTAAAAATCGCCCGCGCCTCCCGCCAAGGCTTTTATCGGCTGTGCGCAGGCGAGGGCGCCCATGTCGAAGGATATCGGCGTCGGCGTTCTGGGTTACTCGATAGGGAGGGTGCACGCCCACGCCTGGCGGAACGTATCGGAGGTCTACTACCCGCTGAAGCTCGTACCGAAACTCGTCGCGGTATCCGGGAGGACCAAGGAGGTCGTCGACTTTGAGACCAAGAAGTACGGCTACACGAGGTCTTACAGCGACTGGGAGAAGGTCGTAAACGACCCTGAGGTCCAGATCGTCGACAACTGTCTCCCGGTCAGCCTTCACCCCGAGCCCATGATTATGGCCGCGAAGCTCGGCAAGAGTCTCTTCTGCGAGAAGCCTCTCGCGCGCAGGGCGTCAGACGCCAAGAGGATGCTGGACGCGGCGGAGAAGGCGAAGGTACAGCACATGGTCGGTTACAACTACCGTTTCATGCCCGCCATAACGCTCGCAAGGAACATGATCGCGGGAGGTGCCCTCGGTGAGGTCATCCTCTTCAAGGGCTCCTACCTCACCACGAACAGCGGCTACGACAGCCCTGAGACCACGATGAGGTGGCAGTTCGACTCTGAGATGTCCGGCTACGGAGCGCTCTCCGACCTAGGGACGCATGCGCTCGACCTCGCCAGATACCTCGTCGGGGAGGTCGCCGCTGTGGCCGGAGCCCAGGCGACCTACATTCCTGAGCGTCCTGTCGTGGGAGACCCCAAAAAGAAGGGCAAGGTCAACGTCGACGACCTCACCGTCGCGTCGATGAAGTTTGCGAACGGTGCGCTCGGGACGCTGGACACCTCGTGGCTCAATCCGGGACGAATGGACTATCTGACCTTCGAGGTCTACGGAAGGAAGGGTGCCGTACGGTTCAGCCTGGAGAGGATTAACGAGCTCGAGGTCTTCCTCACCGAGAAGGACCCGGGCAGCAGCGGCTTCAGGACCCTGAACGTGCTCGCCAAGGAGCATCCCTACATGAAACAGTACTGGCCCAACCAGGGAGGCGGGTTCGGCTGGGACCACTCCTTCGTCAACGAGTTCCACCACTATCTCACATCCCTCGCGGAGCATAAGCCGGTGGGCCCGCAGGGCGCTACCTTCCTCGACGGCTATCGCAACTGCCTGATTATGGACGCAATTGCGGAGTCCGCCCTCAAAGAGAAGTGGGTCGGGGTGCCCCAGTAGATGGGGGCCTCGCGCTCCGCGGTCACCGCGGCTGTGATGGACCAACCCGGGTCGATGAGCATCACGACCTTCCCGGTCCCCGGGGTGACCGCCGACACGGCCCTCCTCGACGTCTCTATGTGCGGAATCTGCGGAACTGACAAGCACATCTACCAGAACCTGGTGAAGTCGCATCCCCTCGGGATGCCCACCAAGTTCCCGATAATCCCGGGACACGAGGTCGTCGGCACGATTTCGGACGTCGGTGAGAAGGCAGCCGGAAGGATGAGCCTCACCGGTGGCGAGTTGAAGACGGGCGACAGGGTCGTACCGGTCATAGACCTGCGTTGTGGCGAGTGTCCGGGGTGCAAGAACCATCCCGGGTGGCCCTCTTGCGAGCGGGGTGAGACGTACGGGTGGGGGATAAGCTCCAGGGACCCGCCGCATCTCTTCGGCGGTTTCTCGGAGAGCATGTTCATCCTGCCTCAGACGAAGCTGGCAAGGGTCCCCGACTCGGTCCCTGACCGGGTGGCGGTCTATGCGGAAGTGCTGGCGGTGGGCGTCACGTCCGTCGCGCGGATATCTCATCCGGCGCAGCTGACAGGAGAGGGCAGCCCATTCATCGGAGACGTCGTCATTCAGGGGAGCGGCCCGCTCGCCCTGGCGCACGTGATAGCCGCGAAGGTGGCAGGCGCCCACAGGATAGTCGTCGTCGGGATGCCCGAGTACAGGGTCGAATACATGAGGCAGTTCGGGGTCGAACTCTCGATAGACGCGAGCAAAATGAACCGCGAGGAGCGGACGGCGCGCGTCGCCGAGGCGATAGGGAGAGAGGGTGCCGACGTCGTCTTCGAATGCACGGGAGACCCGACCGTCGTCGAGGAGGGTCTCTCGTACCTGAAACCCTTCGGTTACTACATTGTAGCCGGCATTTACAGCGACAACGGTGTCACGACGAGCCTCAACGTCCAGAAGTACGTCTCCGGAAGGTACGCGACCATAGTGGGGAGCGGCGGTCAGACCGAGCTCTCTTACGCGCAGGCTCTTAGGTTGATGGAAGCCTACGCAGGAAAGATGCCATTCGAGAAGATAGTGACCCACACCTTCCCTCTGGAGCACCACCGCGAGGCAATGGAGGCGGCTATAAGCGAACGCTCGATGAAGGTCGCGTTCCAGCCATAGAGGAAGTGTGAGGACTAGCGATGCGAGCAGTGGTATTCGGCGGGGTAGGCAAGGGGATTTCGGTCACCGATGCGGCCGCACCCGACGCCCGGGACGACCATGACGTCCTCATCCGGGTCAAGGAGTGCGGCATATGCGGGAGCGACCTGGGGATACTCGAGGGGCGGCACCCTTCGAAGCCACCAGTGATACTGGGGCACGAGCTGTCGGGCGAGGTGGTGGCCGTCGGCCGGGCGGTGGCGAATGTGGTACCTGGTGACCACGTCGTCGTCGACCCGAACCTGAGCTGCGGGATGTGCGTCCCCTGCAGGCTGGGCAGGAGGAACATGTGCCATAACATGGTCGAGATGGGGATAACGCGCGACGGAGGGTTCGCCGAACTCATGGTCGCCCCCGACACGTTCACCTACAGGGTCGATCCGAAGCTTTCCTGGCAGGCCGGAGCGCTCATCGAACCGCTTTCCTGTGTCGTGCACGGATTCTGGAGGTCGAGGGTCAAGCCGGATGAGACGGCCGTCGTGTACGGTGCGGGGCCTATGGGTTTGCTCTGGGTCGCTCTGCTGAAGAGGGCCGGAGTGAAGAAAATAATTTCGGTAGAGCTTTCGAAGGGCCGCAGCGAAGCCGCCCGGAAACTCGGCGCGCACGTGACGATAGACCCGGCCAGGGAGGATCCCATC
>JASHPA010000054.1 GCA_030038365.1 Nitrososphaerales archaeon | reverse complement strand
AAATACGATTAGGTCAGGCCGAGTTTGTGGCAACGCCCGTCCGAAAGGTGGCATACCTTCAGTACCTCCAGCTAGCGCTGCTCTCCGCGACATGGTTAGCGGGCATCTACGTGAACGGGTTCGTCGCGATTCTCCCGGGAGAAAGCGTGGGTGATATACTGCTCACGCCAGCCGTGGCCGCTCACGTCATTCTCGCTTCCACAAGCGCCGCAATGAGCGTCTCCCTCCTCGCTCTCGCATGGGCCGCTAGTGCACGAAGGTCAACCCTCTTGATGGCCCTGGCGACTTTCTCGATCGTCGTGGCAGGCAGCTCCGGGCTCGCGTTCGTTCTGGGAGGAGGATCCAGCTCAGTCGAGAGTATGATAATGGCGAGCGCCTTCATCACGGCAGCTTTTCTCACATTTCTCTCACTTGCGAGTCTGAAGCTCGAAACAAGAGTGCGAGGGCATATCACAAGCAGGATATCGTTCGTCTTATGTTGTCTGTCGCTCCTTTTCGCCTATGCCGTGTTCCTCAGCGGAATCTACGTGAACCTCTTCGTCGCAGGTCCCGTCTTCTCTCTTCCATTGAACTCAGAACTCGCTGCCTTCAGGAAGGCCGAGGGCTCCCCTCCGTTCGTCATCCATGAGGTCCTAGGCGCCCTACTGCTGGTCTCGCTCCTCTTTCTTGCAGCTTCCCTCTGGTTCGCGGGAGCCAGGAAGCTCTCGCTCGTAGGCTCGCTCTCGAGTATTTTTGTCGCCTATTCTGCGTACGTCGGGTCCATAAACTTGACTTCTCCCCTCTCACCTATCTCTGGTGGAGTCGCCGCCATCCTGATTCCGATGCTCTCGGCTGCATCATTCATCACCGCTGTCATGATGACGATGCTTCTCTCGTTGAGGATCAGGACGGAGAGCGGGTCCTGAACTGCAAGAACTTCACAAGGTTGTATGCAAGCAATACTAGTCCTATCGTGACGATGATGTAGGTCGCGTCGAGGAGCGCCACCAGGTAGCCGTGAATCTGCTGGACTGGAACGTACACCGACAGGTTGTCGTTCTCGACGAGCTGATTGTTAGCCCCCTGGATGTACACGACCGAAAATTGATACCAGCCCAAAGCGAAGAGAATCAGGATTATCGGTGCGACCAACCTGCTATAGCGGAACCGCTGTGCCGTAGATTGAACCTTCATACAAGGTGCCTCTGGACCTTGATCGCCGCCCAGACGCCGAAGAGCATCGCAGGGAGGAACAGCATCCCATCGTAGCCGAGCTGAGCGAAGTTGGTCCACATCAACCCGATGTTGCACCCCAGCGCCGTCCTCACGCCTATGCCGACCAGTATCCCGCCCGAGAATCCTATGACCAGCCTCTTCCTTTGGTGCGGCATCCTGAGCTTAAAGTCCCCGCTGAGATAGCTGGCGAGGAACGCTCCCACTATGAGCATCAGGACCATCAATACGCTGGGGTCGAGTATGGGGAGCGCATCGTTGTACCATGGGGTGGTAAGCGCAAGATTGACGCCGAAGGGCATCAGGATGTACTCGAGGAACCTCCCTCCGTCCGATGAAGTTATCACAAGATAGTTGAACGTGTATCCTGCTCCGGCGACAAAGACCAGAAGCAGCGCCGCAGCGAGAAAAACGGTCGAGAGGTTCGCCCCGTATGGCTTTCTCAAAAGCAGCATATCCTTGGCGTTGGAGACATCCAGCTTCATCCTATGCAGGCCCACAGATGGAAGCGGGCCTATTCTTCCCGTAGAAGAAGGAGTGGCCAACACCGGAGGCGATGTCCCGACGATCGCAGGTGCGGCCTCGTGTATCAACCGCTTCGAACGCGTCTTGCGTTGAAGGAACAGACCTATCGCCACCAGAGGGACGCCCACAGCGAGGGCGGTCACTCCTACGGACAGCTGGGATACCGTGTGGAATATGTCATATGGGAGATATTCGGTGTAAGCTCCAAGCTTCGTCGAGAGTATACCGTTGGTCATAGTGAACGACTCGAAAGGCCAGATCAGCACAGCGAATAGATAGGTCCCGACCATCATCCCGACGAGCTCGAGCCAGTTCTGGACGTACCCGCTGGCTGCCCTGTAGAGCATCGACAGGTTGCATCCTCCGGCCATGGTGGCTCCAAAGCCGAAGATTGAGGCGCCGACGACTATGTACCATCCGGAGAAGTAATTGTCATAGTACTGATCGACCGCAGGCACCACGCCCGAGGCGACCAGAAGCCCGGTGAAGAGTGCCGAGATGCCGAAAAGGATCAGAAGTGCTCCAAACCTGTCATAGCTCTTCGTTGTGAAGACGGATGACATGGCGTTGACGAAGCAGTAGTTTCCCCTCTGCGCCACCCAGCCAAGAATGAAGCCGGCTACGCCGAACGCAGAGTAGACAAAAATGAGACCGTAGGGAAGCACCTCTACCGGCAGCATCGTTGGTGCGTGCATCGCACGGCTCACGACTTTGCGATGTAGACTCGATATGCGTCTCCGCTCTTCTCGGAGTAGAACGCATAGCCCAGCTCCCTCGCCAGGTCAGGCAGCGTCACATCGACAGAGGGCTGATGATCCGTAATGACCTCGAGCACTCTGGACGGCGGCAACTCCTTGAGCTTCTTGGAAACTGTAAGCTCTGGAATCGGACAACTCTCACCGCGCACGTCAATAGACACGTCCGCCTCTGCCCATTGTGGACGCGTGGCTTGCGAGGACATGTATGAGAGCCCGAGGCTCGCGCCGAAGGCCAGTAAATAAATATTCATAGGATAATGCTCTACTTCATACAAGCTGCAGTGGGAAGAATATTTGACGCTTGGTCTGCCGGCCCTTATATCGGGCAAAGAGATGGCGCCTCAAAGGGGAGACGCTGACGTCAACCAAGCGCGACAGTCTGGAGATAGGGTGGAAGGAGATACCCGAGTCGCTTCAGAGCTGCAAGGGCGAGGATTTTCAGAAGACCTTCGCAGAGGTCAAGAATGTCATCGCACATCAGCTTGGCAACAGTTCCCTAAAGGGCATCAAAGGTTTCATCTTCTACGGAGAGCCCGGGAACGGAAAGACGCTCATGGCAAAGGTCTTGGCTAAGGAGCTGCAGCTCTCCTTGTTCTTCGTCGACGGCTCTGTCATAGCCAGAGAGCTGTACGGCCAGTCAGAGCGACAGATAGTGAAAATCTTCACGACGGCCGGGAAGAAGCGTTCGCTGATTCTCATCGACGACGCCGAGTCTGTCTTCCCCGACAGGGACTGGATGAAAGGGGAGAGCTGGCACGTGGCCCAGAACAACATATTGTTCCACCAGATCGATGACCTGGATACCTCGCGGACCTCTCTCATAATGACGACGAATAAGTTCCAGCTCCTCGACAGCGCCCTGAAGGACCGGCTCTATGCCATCGAATTTCCTCCCGTCGACCAGAGGACCGCCCTCGAGGTCGCCCGCATGAAGTGTGCCGAGAAAGGCATCGATTCCGCGAGGGCGGAAGGACAAATCGTCGCCGAGCCCGAAGCGTTCAGGTCGGGAAGGGCGATAGAGAAGCTGGTCGTGAGGGAGTACATCAGGCAGATCGGCGAGGGGGAAGGCAACAAGCTGCGTACATAGGAATAGAGAATTACTCAAGTTTATTATGACATCACGGACGGTTAAAAGCCGAGTTGTCAAGTTCCGAATTCAACGATCTCGGAAAGAGGCTCGAGTCGTCCCTCGGGCTCTCGAAACCCGTAGTCGCTGTCACGTTCCACCCCGACACCACGAAGCTGAGGCGTTCGACCGACGTCGTGGAGTCCAGCTGCGTCTTCTGGACAAAGGCTCTCGACGGCGCGTTCTACACGACACCGGACCAGCATCTTCATTGTTCCGTTGGCGCGGTTACCCACGGCTACAGGGCGGCCAAGGACTCTCTACCCGGAGCAGGACTGGGTGACATCGATCTGCTCACCAGCGTGGGATGGATCGGAAAAAATGACATCCTTGGGCTCCCATCGCTGCCTCTCGAAGCTCAGCGCAACATAGGCTATGCTCCTCTCGAGGAGTCACCCTTCGTACCCGACGTCGTACTCTTCTTCACCGACTCTCAGCAGGCCGCTCTCGTCAGAGAGACGGCACCTGACAGTAAGATTACTGTCAAACCGACCTGTCAGGGGCTTCCGCTTGCGAGCGAAGGAGACGTTGTCATCGGGCTTGGGTGCACCGCCAGCAGGACTAGGTCTGGCTATCCAGACTCCGAGATAGTGATAACGTTGAATGCCAAGAAGCTCAGAGGATTCGTGGAGCGGCTGGAGAAGATAGCTGCGATCGACCATAAAGTGAAAGCTGCGTTGACTCCAGCGGCCTAGAAAGGGCTGCGACGCCCGCGTCCGGCATCTGTGTCGCACGCTGCGGTCAAGCGTGCGATTGGCGATGAATGTTATGGTCGGGAGGGAGGATGCTGCAGAGATCGGCCGCCTCTTCCGCGCCAATCTTACGGCTGAGGTGCGGGTCTTGCTCTTCACTTCGAGGCACGGGTGTCTATTTTGCGACCAGTCCAGGCAGCTCCTCAAGGAGGTCGCCTCGCTCACCGACAAGGTCAAGCTCGAGGTGCTCGATAAGGACGAGCAGATCGCGAGGGCCGTCGAGATGGCGGTTGACCTCACGCCTACCACCGTGGTCCTCTCCTCAAACGGAGCAAAGCTGCACTTCGTCGGCATGCCCGCGGGCCGTCAGCTAAAGTGTCTCGTGGAGGGTATGGTCGATGTTTCTCGGGGCCGGACGCAGATGGATGAAGAGACCCGGCGCATCATCAGGCGCGTTAGCGCGCCGACAACCATAATGGTCTTTGTTACGACCTATTGCCCGTACTCGCCTCTGATAGTCCGCTCCGCGCACCGATTCGCGCTCGAGAACCCTATGATACGCGCGTTCATGGTGGAGATCGCGGAATTCCCCGAGCTCGCCAAGAGATACAACGTGGTCGGGGTGCCCCGAACGGTCATAAACGATAGATTTCAGTTCGACGGCGCCCCTAGCGAAGAGGCTTTCGCGGCGAAGGTCCTAGAAGCCTCGGCGTAATGCCTCTCGCTCAAAGGACCCTCCGCTGTGCCGCGGTCCTAGATGGTTTCCTGACTTCAGATGGGAGCTCTGCAAGCGGGGAATGTCGACAAGTTTTCCTATCCCGACCTGTTTTGGATGTCATATCTGAGGAGCGGACTTTATAACTAACGAATCGCGCCGGCGGGTCTCTTGAGAGTCGCGATCACAAGGAACACCACCGCGATCATTGTGGCGGTCATCGTGGTCATAATCCTGGTGTCATACAGCGCGTTCTCGATACTGGTACCTGTCACCTCATCCTCTACGTCGACTTCGAGCATGACTACATCGTCCTCCCTTCCTGTGACCGTCACGAGCACGACCGGTTCGGTTACGTCCAGTTCGACCGGTACGACCTCGACTATAAGTACAGGCTACTCGGCTTCAGCCACTTCTAGCTCGAGCAGCACGAGCTCGGTCATCACTACAAGCTATACGGGCAACAACGACTACTACTTCCTAGCGTTCATGCAGAAGGGCGTAGTGGAACTCATTTCGCCGACGAGCGGTGACATGCTCGGTTATCTTCGACTGTTCAATATTTCTGACAGCGTTTCAGTTCAGACATCCACTTGGGAAATGTATCCGGTCCAGGGGGCGACCGCCCAGAACGTTGTGTTCCCGCTGACCAACGGAACGTTCATCGTGACCGATACGTCGCAGTTGAATGTCGAGTCCCGATTGAACCTCGGTACGACGGTCGGATATACCGGTGTGGCGGTATCACCAGACGAGAAGACGGCTGTCCTCGTCGATGGGTCCTCCGGTACCATCGAGCTTCTGAACCTGACCAGTCTCCAGACGGTCTGGAAGGAGACCCTCGATACATCCGCCGGAACGAGCGCCTATCCGTCCGACGCGAGATGGTCCCCCGACGGAAGCACTGTAGTCGTGCCGCTGCTGGACAATGACTCGATAGACGTCCTGAGCGCTCAGACAGGCCAAGTCGAGCAGGAGACCTCGTTGAACTCTGGATCGCCCGCCATGCTCGCGATAAGTGGTCAGGGCGACACGCTCGCTGTGGAACTCAGCAACAACACAGACCTCTTCTACTCCTATCCTGCTCTGAAACTCCTTGGATCGGTCAGCTTCGCGGGTTCCAGCATGTCCCCCGCGTCTGGCGTCTTCACGCCTGACGGCCAGTACTATATCGAGGGCTCCGGCACATCCAACTCGGTGGCGGTGATATCGTTGAGTGATTTCAAGGTCGTGAACACGATCAATCTGCCACAGTCGTCAGCTCCAGGCTTGGCAAACATGCAGATAACTCCCGATGGCAACTATGTCTACGTGAATCAGCCGGGCAACCCGGCAACAGGCGGCATAATCTACATGTTCTCGCTCTCAAACATAGCCACTGCCGACGGGGCCACGATAAGCGTCCCGATGACAACGGCCCCTTCGTTTGTCATCCCGATATCAATGACTTTGGGCAACTACTTGGCCGACAACATACTCCTGCCACCTGTTACAGGGCTGCACTGTTAGAAGGAGTGCGGGATGCGGAGAAAGGACAGCGGACACACACCCATCTCGCGTCAATTGAAGTCGTCTGGATGAGCGCAAATGGAGTCCGTGTGAGAACTAATTGTCTCTCAAACATCAACATCGACCCCTGGGGATGATTCAAGCCTTCCAAGTGGGAAGAACTCTCCGAATAAGTTATGAAGAATGTATAAATCAATAACGCCTGCGAAAAATAGCCGATCACTCTGATTCTTAATGTCAGCAAGCTGACTCGCAGGGAGTCGGGCAAGCCGGCAATCGGAAATTCGATCGCTGCCATAATCATAGTCGCGATACTTGTCGTCGCTGGAGCTGCCGTTTTCTATGCCGCTACAAGGCCTGCCACTACGGTGACCGCTACTTCTGTCTCTGCTTCGACAGCCACTTCTGTGTCTGTTTCCACAGCTACGTCGACTTTGACAGCCATCTCTACAGCGACATCGGTATCCACGGCCACGTCTGTATACACTTCGACTGTCGCTTCGGTCTCCACAGCGACATCAACGTCGACCGCGACTAGCACAACTACGGTCACCGCCAGCACGACCGTGCCGTACAATGGCTATGATTTCCTGGTCTTCTCTCAAAAGGGCTATGCCGAGTTGGTGTCGCCCGCCAGCTCTCTCTCGAGCCTCGGGAGTCTTGGATACGCTGCCCCGTACAGCATCCCCAGTAGTACCCCTGCTCAGACGGACTACTGGGAGAGGTACCCTGCGCAAGGCGCGGCGGAATCCAACTTTATCGTCCCGCTGAACAACGGGACTCTTGAAGTGGTCAATGGGACATCCCTCAAGGTGGCTGAGACGCTGAGCGTAGGCACGACCACCGGATTCGTTGGTGTCTATATCTCGCCCAATGAGACGTTGGCAGCGATCGTCGACGGTCCGTCAGGCACCCTGACGGTCGTCAGCTTGGTGACGCTCAAGACTCTGTGGACGCAGACGTTCGTCAACTCAGCCGGGACGACGCAGTACCCGTGTGACATCTACTGGGCACCCAACGGGGAAACCATGGCGGTCCCGATGAGGCTGAACGGCGCAGTAGACGCCATCAATGCGATGACAGGTAATGTGACGGCGAGCGCCTCTCTCCCCATCGCCTCTGACCCGGTCATGCTGACCATCAGCAGCACGGGCAACATGTTGGGCGTCGAGCTAGGCAATAAGACCGACGTCTTCTATTCATTCCCGTCGATGACGTACCTGGGCCACACAGACTTCAGCATCTCGACCTTCACTCCCACCGCGGGGCTCTTTACTCCGAACGGGCAGTACTATCTCGAGGTGTCGAGCGCTACCAACGTCGTAGAGGTCATCTCTACAAGTACCTTCGACGTTGTCAACACCATCAACCTTCCTGCCTCAGCATCCCCTGGTCTTTCGGAGATCAACATCACTCCGGACGGGGACAACGCGTTCGTAGTGATGCACGGGACCCCGAGCACCGGCGGAATAATCTATCTGATATCGCTGGCGAACGTCGCTACGGCTACGGGGCCGTCGGGCAGCATACCGCTCTCAACCTCGATTGGGATTGTCATTCCGATAACATTGCAGTACGCGACGTACCTGGAGGACAACGTGCTCTTGCCTCCGGTCGCGGGTCAGCAGGGTTAAGAGTCGAGGACGCCGTGGATTGAAGGCTCTCAATCCCCTCCTGTTTCTCCTGCTGTTCTTCGATGCCACCTGTCTCGCCCCTGTCGTCATGACGGGCTTGAGGGTCGTTGACATCTGGTACGCGCCCATGGCGAACACGGGCCAAATATCCTTCCTGTACCCTTTTTTGGAATTCGTCGGCGTCTGCGTTGCGATCAACATCGTGGCTCTGCTCGTGCTTCGGAGGCTGGACTGGAGCCGCTTCATCCCTTTGGACGGGGATATCGGAATCAGGTCGGTAATCCGGGCAATGCTCGCGGACAGGATGGGGAGGGTCATATTGTCGGCCTTCGTCCCGCTCTACTTCCTCTCGTTCCTAGTGAGCAGCGGGCAGTTGTTGGTCCCGAACGTGAACATAAGCTCCTACTTCATACCTTTGACCCAGATTGTTTTCAAGACCGTCGGCGTGCCGCTTGTAGGGAGGGTCGCCCTTAATCTCGACCTGATGGCGGTGGGAATCGCCGACCTTTTCTTCCTCTCGCTCTCCCTTCTCTTGGGCTACTATGTCGTAACGCTGGTCTACACCTCCCAGTCGGGAGCCAGTTTGGGCGTGCCGGCATCTACGCGCTTGATTGCAACCCAGACGGCGGGAGGGTTGCTCGCGACCTCGGTTCCTGCGCTCGCGACCTCCGCGAGCCTATGCTGCCTGACCCCCACAGGGGTGAACTCGTTACTCTACCTGGTCTCCGCCTCGTCTTCCGTCCTCAGCAAAAAGGTGCTCTTCAGCTACGGGACGATTTCGGGCCTCTTCTGGTTGGGAGGACTTCTCCAAGGAGTCGAGCTGTTCTCGACGGTCGTGCTGGGTGTAGCCCTACTTGGGCTCTCAGTCTACCAGGTCAGGAAACTGTCTAGAACCGTGGCGCAGCGCAGGGTTCTCTCCCTCAGCTGATGCCAACCGTGGACCATCTACTGTCAATCTGGGCCTCACGACTCCAGCCGGGCGGCGGCTCTAATCAAGCCGCCGAGGTGCAATCTGCCAATTCCTCTACGGCGCCCGTTATCCACTCAAGTCAAAAGACAGGCCGACGCATACACTTATATTGAATAAATATTTAATCAACACTGAGATATCCAGTGCCTCGTAGACCCGAAGTTAACAGGCAGATTCGCGACGAGACGACCGACAGGATTCTTGAGGCTGCCAAGGAAGTCTTCGCGCGAAAAGGAATGGCAGCCAAGATGGCCGAAGTCGCAGCGGCCGCCGGTGTCAGCCCGGGTCTCGCGTATCACTACTTCCCTAGCAAGGAGGCCATCTTCGTCGCCCTGTTGCGCGAGATGGTCGTCCCCGCGGATGAGATACACAAACGAGTCGAGAAGATTCCCGGGTCACCATTGGACCGGCTGCGCCAGATGGTCTCGAACATGGTGGAGCGGAGACGGAGAGACCCTGGATTCTACCGGCTTCTGCGTCAGGCGTCGAGCAACGACGTACTGCCACCAGACCTCAGGGACGCGCTATTGACTCAGGCACGAGTTGTCCACGACGTCATACGCCAGCTCATCATTGAAGGACAGGCGCGGGGCGAGATTGCGAACGACGACCCGGATAAGTTGGTGCGAGCCATACTGGCGTGCCTCGACGGACTGTCGGGAATGGCGCTGCCCTCGCCCGAGCTAATCGAGAAACAGATGCCCGATGCGCGCGTAATCCTCCGCATGCTCAGACCTGATCAAAGTGAGGATTGATGCTTCGATGAAATTGAAGGGCGTCTGCTACGACTCCGGGTCGTACATGGCCTTCAACTGGCGTCCGGATTTCGATGTCGCCACGGTCAGACGAGAGCTCGAGATAATCAAAAAAGACCTTCACTGCAACGCGGTCAGGATTACCGGTTACGACATCGGCCGTCTGACCACGAGCGCCCGCGCAGCCCTGGAGCAGGGGCTGGAAGTCTGGTTCTCCCCGACCATATGGGACAAGGCGCAAGAAACGACCCTGGCATCCATAGTGAAAGCAGCA
>JASHPA010000053.1 GCA_030038365.1 Nitrososphaerales archaeon | reverse complement strand
CTGGTTGCCTGCCTTGGATACGTGGACGTCGAGGTTCCTGTATGAGATGTAAATCGCAGTCACCCCTTGTGGGATGTTGGGAGGGTCCGTGAGGAGTATGGAGAGGCTTCCCTGTCCGGAAGCGGAAGGAGAGCTGGACGAAATAGGCGCCGAGGAGCCGGACGCCTGCGGCGAGGACGATGATGAGGCCTGCACCGAAGACAGCGCTGACCCCTGGTTCGAGGCCGCTGCTCCGATGTCACTTGACGTGACGTTAGTCTGGTTGATCGGGATGCCCGCGTACATCCCGAAGGCTATCACCCCTATGGCGACGGCTATCGCTAGGGCGGCAGGGACAATCGTCGCTCTTTTTCCGTTCATGGCCGCAAGTTACGCATCCACTTGATTTGAAAGAGCACTCTTGAACAGCAGGGTGTCAGAGGTTTTCCTAGGGTTTCCGCCGTTCAGCTTCGTTGAACGGCCTGAAGGACGAGCCGTTTCGACGGCCACCGTGGGTCGGCCCTCCGGCGGGATTACGGGCCGTCGCAGACCGTCGCGAACATGCCTTGGATCAACGGCGGTCTTTTCCCAAGCGCAGGGTGTGCGCCTAGGATTTTCGCCATTTCCCGAAGAACCTGCCGAACAAGCCCTTCCTCTCCGAGGACTCAGGGGCAGTCTCAATCGGTGGTGCGGCGGGCGTCGGAGCCTCGGCTGTGGCCGCGGTGACCTGCACTTCAGCAGACACGGGCGCAGTGGTTTCGGCATGTTGTTCCACGGCAGACGGAACCTGCTCTGCATGGACTTCCACCGGATGAGCAACTTCCTCCACTGGATGAGCGAGCGCTTCGACCGGGACCGCAACTTCGACCGGGGCAGTGAGTTCAGCAGGGTGAGGTGTCTCTCCTGCCGGAACCGCAGGGACGTCTACGGCCGATGGGAGCGATTCCGCGACGGGTTCCGGGTTGTTGACGACCTGGGTTTCAACGCGCGCCCCTTCGGGGACGCTGGTGGGCGCTGATGCCGGAGCCTCTGGACGGCGCTGGAAGAAGACATCATTGTACGACCTGACGCTACTTGAAGCGTGAACCTCCCCTGGCCCTGGGGGTAGAGGGGATGCCTGCTCGGCGAGCGGGGCATTCGGCCTGGATGCGCGGGAACTCGAGTGCCTGAGCTTCTTCTCGCGCTTGAGAGGGTTGTCTCCTAGTCCTCTAGGCACGATAGTATCTCCTCCGAGAGCGCCCCGTATGCCTTGGCCCCGTTGCACCCAGAGTCGTACTCGAAGATCGACTTGTGGTAGCTGGGGGCCTCGGCTAGTCTTATGTTGACCGGTATGACCGTCGAGTAGACAGTGCCATCATTGAATTCATGCCTCACGCGGGAGGCTACCTCTCGCGAGAGTATGGTGCGTCTGTCGTACATCGTGAGGACGGCTCCCATCACCGAGAGCTCTGGGTTGATGTCCTCCTTGACCTTCCGGACGGTCTCGAGCAGCTGGACGACCCCGTCCATCGCGAAGTATTGGGTCTGGACGGGAATCAGCACATCTGTGGACGCCGTGAGCGTGTTCACCGTCAGTATACCCAGGGACGGAGGCGTGTCTATGAAAACATAGTCGTAGCCGTTGCTCTCCTTCATCTCCTTGAGCTTCTTCTTCAGCTTGAACTGCATGTTGATGTCGTTCGCCAGCCGTATCTGGCACGCACTCAGGTCGCCGTCGGCGGGGGCTACGTCGAGGTTCTCCCTGCAATCCTTAATCAGTATGTCTTCGAGGGAGATTGAATCGTCAATGAGCAGATCCGCCGTTGACTTCTCGATCGGCGTCTCGGGCGAGACGAGATAGTCGGTCGCGTTCGCCTGGGGGTCCATGTCTATCAGCAACACCCTCTTCCCGGCGGCTGCGAACTGGCACGAGAGGTTTACCGCGAGGTCGGTCTTCCCGACTCCACCCTTCTGGTTTGCGACGGCGATTACACGTGTTTGCGCCTGGCTCGTTCTGAGCTTGGTCCTGCGCGACTCAGGCTTCTCCAGCGTCGTCATAGTCATGAATATCGATGCGATATCGTTGGGTCACGATATGAGACGCCGAGTGATTTCCGTTTGAGCTTCAGGCCAAATCCTCTCAACCCAGCGGGCGGAGAGGAAGGGGCGAGGTCAGCCCCGGTCCGCCTAGTGAGTGGGGCTGGGCACAATGGGCACGTAGGACTCGGTATCGGGCGTGGCGCCGGTGGTCTTGTACTTGTAGTAGTCCTGGTCGGAAGGCGGCGCATTCCTCTTGAACTCCATGTCCGCCTGCTTTTCAGAGACGTTGAACCAGAGTGTCTTGCCGTCGAACCCCTTCACGAGGTACTTCGGGAGGTAGTAGTGGGACTTGGTTATCGCTCCTTTCTCAGCCAGGACGTAGGTCATGCCCACAGCTTTCACCTCGCCAAAGCTGAAATTGTCCAGACCCTTGGCCTCTCGCTTGACGATGTCGTTCCAAGATAACGGTTGGGTTTGCATGCACCTCAGACATCCCACAGGCTGATACGCCTACTCTCGGTTTCTTATGGAAAGGCGCGCCGCAGGATGCCTATCCGTACGCGCCGAACAGAATATTTAACAAAAACAGAGGGAGATTCTCCCTCTACTCTTCTTCGGTGTCTTCGTCTTCGTTTTCTTCGTTGTCTTCCTCGGAGCCGCCCCTCATCTCCGAGCGCTCCCCGCCGGACGTGCCCTGCGCGGGCGTCTTAGTCGTGTTGGGGTGCATCTGGTTGTTGTGCTTGTCAAGGTCTGCCGCCGAGCCAAAGCTCTGGCCGCAGCGTTCACACCTGAATTCTTGTCTTTCCATGGTTTTTCACGCCCAGCCTGAAAGGCTCGCACGTAATGTGGGTAATCTCGGAAACTTCTGTCGCCGTGTTGCGGAGGCTAATGTCTTTCTAGTTTCCTTTTGGCCTTTCCGGCCTCCTCCTCCACCGACCCTCGGATCTGTTCTCCCTTTCCGCGTATCTCCTCCGACCTGTCATCTGTTGCCTTGCCGACAGTCTCCCTTACCTGTCCCTCTATCTTTTTGCGCTTGCCTTCGATCTCCTGGTTGCTCATACAGGCTGAAAGCTCCGGGCTTTTTTCACGATTGAGTATGAATGTTCGGACAAGGGGCAGCATCGGGCCCGACAGTGGATAGAAAGATGGCATGTGAGAATCATGCAGAACACATTAGGAGCTACGAAGGTTCCTGTCTGGGTAACGAAATGCCAGGCAAGAAACACGTGAGGGGCGTCGGACCGAAGGAAGAGCGTGAGTACGAACACATCAAGGAGAGCGCAGAGAAGTCCGGTCGCTACGGCAACCGAGCAGCGGAGGTCGCTGCCCGCACCGTCCTCAAGCAACACAAGGAGAAGGGCCACAAGAAGGGACGGTAGGCGACGCCCGCAGCGGTAAAGTCTTCCGCGCCTCGAAGTTCTCGCCCTCTCTGACTTGCGCGGGACCTGAGGGCTACCCCTGCTTGCGCTCCGCGGCCAGATGCCTCCCCTGGCTGTAGGTATCGAGGTACTCGAAACGGTATCCGTTCTCGAGGAGGATGCCGAATATCTCCGCCTCGGCCTCCGCGCCTATCCAGTGGTGCATCTCTATCATGATGGCGGGATGGCAACGGGCGAGCGTCTCCTTGGCGCCGCGAAACACCTCCAGCTCGTATCCCTCCACGTCGACCTTCAGCAGGTCGACCCTCGGATAGCTGAAACTGTCCAGCGTACGGACGGCGACCTCAATGCCATCCTCCATGATCCTCGACGTCGCCCCGTTCTGGGAGATCCTGGCCTTCCCTTCTGAGGCCCCCAGGGCATATTCGAGGATGTCGGGCGGAAGATGGTTGATCTCGGCGTTCCTCTTGAGGAGCTTTGCGTTTTCTGGGTTGGGCTCAAAAGAATGGACCACCATCCCTTTGCTGAGGGCCCTGAGAGAATAGGCTCCGGCGTTGGCACCCACGTCTACGAACACGTCGCCCGCCTTGAAGCGCGACCCGAGGAACTCCTTCACCTTCGGTTCGTGGTCGAGCAGGACCGTCGGGCCGCCAGGGTACATCGAAGGAATCTCCCACCAGAGCCCGTCTCGGCTGTGCGCGTCGACATGGCCTCCGGCTTTTCTCTCCAGCTGCACGACGGAGAAGTCGTTGTCCACTTTTATGGAGTATTCGCGCTTCCCGTCGCTGTACAGGAACCGCAGGGGCGAACCTAGGATGACCTTGGTCTCGGCGACCGAGCCATCCTGAAGAGGAACGTTCACGAGCATGTCTATGTGGTCAGGGAAAGCGTAGTGCTGGATCAGCACGTTGACCTTGTCGAAGTCCACCTTCTCGACCCCAACGATTGAAGCTGGTCTGGGGGCCCGTACAGCTTTCTTCGCGCCGGAGGCTTCTCCAGTGCTCAACGGCCTTCCCGGAGATGGCTGGCGCTATTTAGTGTTGAATCCGTTCTAGCCTATGAGGGATTGGACGCTCGCATAGTATGTGGACTCGGATATCGCTGAGCTGTCCTGGTACCCTCCCGTGCAGTAGAGGTTCCCCGATGCGACTGCGCAGGCCGTCTCGACGCCTATGGGGAAGCCCGGGGCTTGGTGCCAGGAACCGACGCCAGCCGTCGAGACGGGTGCCGAGTAGACGTTGGCTATCCCGTTGTTGCTGTTGTTGGCGCCGCCGACGCATATTATGTTGCCAAGATCGACGACGCACGTCTGCCCGTACGCGTCTGTCGGGTATGCAGAGGTCGAAGACCACGGCCCTATCCCTGATGACGACAGCGGGGCGTAGTAGACGTCGTCAACCGCGTTGTTGCTGGTGTCGATGCCACCCACGCAGAAGATGTCCGCGCTAGTCGCGGCGCACGCGGGGAAGGAGACGCTGCTGGGATACGCGGTGGTGTGCTCCCATGTGCCTATGCCCGACGAAGAGAGAGGTGCATACCAGGCTGAATTG
>JASHPA010000052.1 GCA_030038365.1 Nitrososphaerales archaeon | reverse complement strand
CAAGTGACTTGACAAAGAGCGGAGCTAAATCGGACGCACAGGAGGTCGAGTTCTCGTCAAACTTGACCTTTGCTATCCTGTTCAACTCTCTGCTGACAAAGTAATAATCATCGATTATCGAGTCGGCGAGGTCGACACACGCCAAGAGATTGTCAAGTACGTTGGGATTGACCGCTCCATTTACGACCTGCTCTTTCACGTTGAAGGAGAGTCTATCTGACTGTTTTTCCAGCAGCCTAATGTCTTCATTCGCACCCGTTAGTGAGGCCCCCGACGTCATCATCCCAGAAATAATCGAGTTCGCCTTACAACCACCCTCTATCATCTCCGATAACTCAACGAACGTTTCCCTCTCACCTACCGAGAATATTCCGCCGATACCTCTCAACTTCAACCGATTTGCTTAACAAGGAATATCTGTCGAGTTAAAAGAGTATGTTGTGATTTGCATTTGCCTGCTTCCAAAAATAAAATCCGATAACTTAAGTCTGCGCAGAGATTGGCGTCATCCCTCCTACCTAGATTAGTGCCTTCAGGCGCTATTGAATCGCTGGCAGCGACCTCGCCTAGAACTTCCACTGCTACTCCTGTAGATATACCCGAAACTAAACATCCTACGGCAGTAGCCTTACTTTATCTCGCCGCGGATTCGCGGATGAATGTGACTCATATCAGCAACATGGGAAGTGGCATCATCTCCGTCGTCAATGGCTCTACGAACGAGATTGTCTCCAAGATTTCAACAGGCCACGTGCCGCTAGGCGTAGCCGTGAATCATAACACGGACGCAGTTTATATGTCGAGCACAGTCGACGTGTAGATGAACATGTTGTGTCGCGGATGTGGCCTCACCCATCCAGTGGTAGACGAATTTGTATGATGACAGTAATCAGCGGCACCACCAATAAAGAGAGAGGGTACGTTGTGACGCCAAGCAGTACAATTGATACTTATGCCCTACGCTACGCGTCGGTCTCAGCATCGGCCTAGGCGCATGGCCCACCGGGACGAGCTATCCAACTCCTGATCATCCGGGGACTCCGTGATATACGGCAGCTACATCTGATACGCCAAGCGGAGGCTCTCCCGGATACAATACGCAACATACTGCGCGCAGATTTATAGGATTCAGGCAGTTTTCCATGACAAGATGGAACAGCGACCAGGAACGGTCAAGTCGACCCCTAGTCGTCGTTCTCCTCATAGCAATATTGCTGGTGACGGTCCTCATCCACGACGGCCTGTCGCTTTTTCATCAGACGTCTCCCATCACAGGCTCATCGACGGTAACATCTTCAGTACACAAGAGCACTACGTCTTCCGCCCAAACCGTCGCGACCAGGGTGCCACGTCGTCCTCATGGTTGCAGAATAATCCCGATATCAATGGCACGACCGCCACCATCAACATACCTCCTGATTATGCGGCACTCGCCAGCTACGCCCTGAGTGTGATCAACACCGACCGACAGCAGGCGGACTTCTCCAACGTCACACTGAGTTCGGTGCTCTCGGCGCAGCAACATGCGGATTCCATGGCATACTACAGCTACTTCAGTCACTGGGACCCGCAGGGCTACAAGCCCTACATGAGGTACACGCTCCTAGGAGGCACGGGATATGCGGCTGAGAATATCGGGCTGGATTACTGCACCGATTCCTCAGTCTCGGCACAATCAATTGTCCCTGCACAATGCACGCAACAGACTGTCGAGAACGCCATCGCTAACTCCGAATATGGTATGATGTATTACGACGCTTCTTGCTGCAACAACGGCCGCAGTGACAACATCCTCGACGGTAATCACAACGAGGTCTCCATCGGGATAGCGTGGAACCAACAGACCGACGCCATGTATTTCGTCGAGGACTTCCAGGACAATTACATCTCGGGCCTCTCACTGCAGGTTTCGGGGAATACGGTAACCCTGCAGAGGACCACACAGCAGAATCTCGTGGGATGGACGGGGAGTGGAAGCGGCGCTTCCATCGGTATTTACTACGACCCTACCCCAACGGCCATACCGGTGAGCGAGCTCAATACGGGCAGTTCATGCGCAGGGAATAACGAAGCCAGCGAACCTGCAGGGTGCCAGTACGCCGGAGCCTACTCGTTCGGCTCACTCGTCGCCACAGCCCTCGCCCCCTGTCCCTCAGGTTACACATGTGGGTCGAGTACGAGCTTCTCCTACGCCCAAGTATGGCAGGTTTCCAAGAGTTTCGATATCGTGTTTACACTACCTCAGTCAGGGAGCGGCGTCTACACGTTGTTGCTCTGGCCGCAGGGAGCGAACGAGCCTATAACCAGCCTCTCTGTCTTCACGTAGTATACACCTTTGAACTTCCCATCGATAGGCTCGAGCTAGAATAGATAGTAGTGTGGGATTTTGGCTGTACTATACGTGGTCTCCTACAACACGGCAGCAGCGTCACTCAGCATCGCCTTCTTGCTCGGATAAAGAAGACCTGGCCTCTACGAAGGAGTCATCAACGCTTCGTAAGGAACCGCCTTCTAAAATTTGAACGTAAAGTGCAGTTCAAAGACTGCCGAGTCCAAGGCTTCTAGAAGATGAGCCTTCGACTCTTCGCGTCAAGCGATTCGGACAAAACTATTAATCAACATGACAGTCCTTCCAAGGTAGAGTTCGTTTGTTGAGGCTTTCCAGTGGGGGAGAAGGCACAGGCGACGTCTTGAATGGTTCACTACAGGACTCAAACTAGGATCGTAGCAGACGTCCTCAGGGCGGCTCGCGATAGCAACACAGCAGGAGATGGGGTAGGCATTTCCACGCTGATTAGGAAGGGGAACATGTCCTATTCGCGGACAATAAAACTGGTCGGCGAATTGGTGGGTGCAGGTTTACTAGTTGAAGTTGTTGAAAAGGAAGACGAAGTTAGGCTTGCGCCGTCAAGATACAGGATAAGCAAGAAAGGTGTTGAGTTTCTGCATACCTACGCCCAGTTCGACGAGTTCGCCCAGATGTTCGGATTGCAGCTATGAAACCAAATCTCGATGTTGACCTGAGTAACGTCGTAATTAGCAGGCTAGAGAACGCCACAATTACCGATTCCTCTATAACAATCCCCTGAATCTATACTACTCGGACATAACTATTAATCAGAAAAGCCGACATATGATACAATCTGTAGAGCTGAGCAGAGTCGCCGTCCTTCGGAAACCCTTTGCGTGGAATCTTGGCATCTCCCCTTCCCAAACTATACACGTTCCTAGTTCTAGGTAAAGCAGCCGTCGTCATATATGCGGTACTCGCTACAAGGTCGCCGGATACCATCCAGCTGATGGCAGTGAAGTGGGACGCCGGCATCTATCAGACCATCGCAACTCAAGGATACCAATCACCTTCCTCCTATGTATTCTCCCCAATCTATCCTGCTCTAATCAAGCTCGCCTACATGGTCATCGGCAGCACCTGGGTCTCTGCCTATCTCGTGACCAACATCCTGAGCTTCATCTTCCCATTTCTACTCTACCGGGCCTACGGCTACGGGACAGCATTCTTCGCGACGATGTTCCCTACCTACCTGCTCTTCGGCACGATTCCCTACTCTGACGTGATAGCGCTCATCTTCCTTGCCGCATGCTTTCTGCTGCTAGCAAGAGACAGAGTATCCTGGGCCTCGGCTGCGGCGAGCGACGCAATCCTCACCTTCTTCAACCTCGTGTGGGTCCTCCCATCCTTCCTCATACCGCTTTTCGCCAATCGCAACTGGAAGAACATTCTGTTCTACACTTTACCAATCTTGACGGGTGGCGTCATAGTCCTGTGGCTCAAGATAGAGACGGGAAGCTATTTCGACTTTGTGAAACTGGAAGCACCCTGGGGTGTGCAATTCGCAAATCCCATCAAACAGGCATACTACCTGCTATGTTCCAACCCACCCAACTCCTTCACGTGCCAGCCATGGGAAGCGGACGGCGTCTTCCTGCCTCCCGCATACTGGCTCCTGAGGAATATAGCATTCGAGGCATTTTACATCTTCGGCGCGTTCTATCTTCTCAAGACCACCGTAAAATACAGGGTATTCTTCTGCGCATATTGCCTCTCCGTGACCATCCCGCTCATGTTCTGGACAGGTTTCGTAGCGCTCTCTATCCCGAGGTTGCTACTGCCTGCTTTCCCCGTCTTCATAGGATACTCTTCTCTGTTCAAGAAACACGAGATACCATATGCCGCTGTTTGCATAGCGCTCGCAGCAGCCTTCTCAATAATGCAGTACCTTGCATACTTTTCTTAGGATTATATCAGGTGGCTAATCGCACTTATGATCCCAAACCATACATCTTGTACACCCACGCGGCTACGGAAGCAGAAGATCCGCGAGGTCAACGAGAAGGAATACTTTCGATGCACTATCGGCATCGCCCCACTCGGGATGATGGAGCCGGGCTGGAAGGAGGGTAAAAATCCTCGAGCAGTAGCTCAAGGGGAAGAAACTCATCATCGAGAAAGGCTAGGCAAATTCAGGGAGATCAGTGCCGTCTCCCAAGTCTCTGGGTCTCAGCAGGCCAGACACGCATTTTCATCGTCGCATGCATCCTTTGTTCATAGCGGCGCTAAGGTCCAAAATCTAAGCGTGACCGCAATCTGGCCATACGGGGCTAGAGTGCGCGGTCACCTGAGATTAAGCACAGCTTAGCATTCCCGCCGAACCAAGCCTATAACCCAGGCCAGACGAGCCAGAGTGGATGCCTTTCTCCGCTGACTCGGCCTGGGAGCGTACGAGGAACCTCACACAGTTCCCACGCGCTCTCGACGAGTACTACATGGGCTTGCTGAAGGAATACGAGTTGGTCTACAATACAGCGGAGAAGGCGAAGGCCAAGGGACTCGACCCGAACGAGTCCGTGGAATCGAAGACCGCGTTCGACCTTGCCGACCGCGTCAATCAGATGCTCGGACTCTCCCAATTTGAAGGCCTCGATACCAGGCTCAGATACCTCCTCAAGTCGACGAGCAAGGAGAGGGCCACGTTAACTATCGCAGAAGAGATTGCGCTTGGTAAGTTCGGTCTCATGAAGATTGAGAACGCCTTGGACTACGGCGTCAGGGCAGGCTTGGCTGTGATTACCGATGGTGTTACCGTGGCACCCATCCAAGGCATCTACTCAGTGACAATCAAGAAGAACGACGATAACAGCGACTACGCTTCAATCTCCTACGCTGGGCCAATGCGCTCGGCCGGGGGCACCGAGGCCGCTCTCTCAGTCCTGATAGGCGATGTCGTAGCCAAGAAGCTAGGGCTTTCCCCCTACAGAGCGCGCGACGAGGAGATAGGGCGCTACATCGAAGAGCTGCGCGTCTACGAGAGGGAAGTAGGGAACTTCCAGTATAGGGTCACCGACGACGACATCAGGACAGCGATTTCGAATCTTCCCGTAGAGATAGATGGGGTGGAGACCGATCCGGTAGAGGTAGTCGTCCATCGGAACCTCAAGAGAGTCAGCACCGACCGAGTGAGGGGAGGAGCCCTCAGAGTACTGAACGATGGCATCATCGGCAGGGCGCACAAGTTGTCCAAAGTACTCAGGGAGCTCAACATCTCGGGCTGGGACTGGCTCCCCCAACTGAAAGGCGGGAAGCAGGAGTCGACCAACGAGACCGAGAAGGCCGGGGCCCACTTCGAGGAAGTGATTTCCGGGCGTGCGGTTCTCTCCTCCCATAACGCCAAGGGCGGCTTCAGGATAAGATACGGCCGAGCGATAAACACTGGACTGTCCACGGTCGGCATTCATCCTGCGATAGCGACGCTCCTGGACGACCCCGTGGTCGCGGGGACACAGGTGAAGGTGGACACCCCTGGAAAGGCCGCGACCATAGCCTTCGTCGATTCGTTGGAGGGCCCGACAGTACTACTCAGGGACGGGTCGGTCAAGAGAATAAGCACGGTGCAGGAGGCGGAGCTCCTCCACGACAAGGTGGTCCGAATCCTCGACCTAGGCGATGCCCTAATCAGCTTCGGAGATTTCCTCGAGAACAACAAGGTCGTCCAGCCCTCTCCATATGTGGAGGAGTGGTGGTTGCAGGACTTCGAGAGGAGTCTATCGAAGCCAGAGACCTCCACGAAGCTGCACTCGCGGTTCTCCGATGACAGGCTGGAGGAGTTCAGGCTAGGCTCCCTGCCATCTGTGGCCGAAGCATTCGAGCTGACCGAATCAGCCCAGATTCCACTGCACCCACACTATACACCGCATCTCGATAGTCTTTCGGTTCTCGAACTTGTGGAGCTTAGATCCAAGATGAGCGAGGACAGTCGCGATGTGGTGGTCGAGTTTTCTTCCATTGCCATCGAAAAACTGCTCCAGAATCTCCTCATTCCCTATGTCCGCCTTAAGAACCAGGCATATATCACGGGAGATGAAGCTCTAGTACTCAAGAAGCTGCTCAGCCTTGGGTCTATGCTCGATCCCGCAATGAACTTCGCGAGCACAATCGACTTTGTGAAGCACATATCCGGCGTGACCATCGGCCGTCAAACTACCGCGACGGTGGGGATGAGGGTGGGTCGGCCCGAAAAGGCTATGCTGAGACACATGAAACCTCCAGTCCACGTGCTGTTCCCAGTCGGCAGCGCCGGCGGTAGTACAAGGGATCTGGTAGTCGCATCCAAGAAAGGGATGATACAGGTGGACATCGTGAACATCGTCTGCCCATCCTGCGGGAAGAGGAGGTTCTCTAGCAGATGTCAGGAGTGCAGTGAGGCCACCGTACGGTTCGTCAGCTGTCCGCGGTGCGGGATGGTGCTCAAGGATGAGGGGAGCTGCCCTAACTGCAAGACAGAGGGCGTCACGCACTCGAACTATGGATACGATCTCAGGTCAGCCATGGACGCAATGCACCGGGTCATACCAGGATTGGGACCCAAACCGATCAAAGCGGTCCGCGGGCTCTCGAGCGAATCCAAGTTCTGCGAAATAATCGAGAAGGGAGCACTCCGCAGCAAGCACGACATATATGTGTACAAGGACGGGACAGGGCGCATAGACCTAACCAACGCCCCCCTCACACACTTCCGCCCCAGAGACGTGCACGTCGGCATCGAGAAGCTCAGGTCACTGGGATATACGACCGACGTCGAGAACCGAGCCCTGACCACCCCTGACCAGCTCCTCGAGCTCAAGCCACAGGACATCGTCATACCCGAGAACGTGGCAACCGACCTCGTGAGGATAGCCCAGTTCTCCGATGAAGAGCTTCAGGGGGTTTACAACCTCGAAGCCGTCTACAACATAAAGGAGACACAGGACCTGTTAGGAAAGATAGCCATAGGACTCGCACCCCATACCTCGGTAGGCGTCGTCGGAAGGATAGTGGGATTCACTAACGCTCAGGTATGCTTCGCGAACCCCTGCTGGCACGCCGCGAAGAGAAGGGACTGTGACGGCGACGGAGACTCCCTCCTGCTGCTCCTGGACGCACTGCTCAACTTTTCTGTGGAGTACATCCCTAACCAGATTGGGGGACTGATGGACACACCACTATTGATCCAGCCGATACTCCTGCCGGCGGAGGTAGACGACCAAGCGCACAACTTCGACATCGCAAGAAGGTATCCGCTCGAGTTCTATGAAATGACCCAGCAATCCCCGAATGCATCCAAGGCCTCGGCACTGATAGAGAGAATCGGGAACAGGCTCAACAAGGAAGAGCAGTTCTACGGATTCGGTTTCACAAATGCAACCGGCTCTATAACGATCAAGCACGCGAGGAGCGCGTATCCCACTCTCTCAAGCCTGAAGGAGAAGATAGCCAAGCAAATCGAGGTGGCGCAGAAGGTCGACGCGGTCTCGACCAAGGAGGTCGTCGAATCCATCATCAAGACGCATCTTATCAGAGACATCGTCGGGAACATGAAGAAGTACGCTACACAGTCGTTTAGGTGCAAGGCGTGTGGCAAGTCGTTCAGGAGACCCACAATCTCCGGTCAATGCGACTTCTGTGGCGGGGACCTCAGGGAGACCCTCACCCGAGCTTCGGTCGAGAAGTACCTAGCGCTCGCGATACGCTTGGCCAATGACTACGATGTGGATGACTACATCAAGAACCGCCTTGAGCTCATCAAGCAGGAGCTCGACCAGTTGTTCCAGGAGCGCGAGCGTTCCACGCAGATGGCCCTGACCGACTTCGCGCAGCTTCAGTGATAGAAGTAAGCATCCGACCGTCTGAACGAGTACTTCACGGACTGATGGTTCTTGCGCAGAGTCGAGATTCGCTTCCTGGTCTTGGCTGCATCGTCAGTCGTCAGTGCCTGATGCAGAATCTGGGCGACCTCCCTCATGTCACTCTTGTTCATGCCGAGCCTCGTGAGCTCGGAAACGCCCAGCCTTACCCCGCCAGGGTTGGTGTAATGTCTGCCAGCCTGAAGGTCACCGGGGAGCAGCTGCCGGTTCGCAATGATATTCATCTCTTCTAGTTTCTTCTCCACCACTCCACCATCCCCGTACCCGGTCACATCGAGGGCGACTTGGTGCGACTTTGTGTAGCCCATTTCCTCGCCCAGTACCTTCTCCCCGAGCTCGGCTAGGCCCTCGGCCAGTGCGTAGGCGTTTGCCACGACGCTCCGCGCGTACGGCTTACCGTATTCGAGGAACTCCGCGAACGTCAGGGCCTTCCCGGCTACACTGTGTAGGTGATGATTGCTCGAGGTCCCCGGGAACACAGCCTTCTTGATGCCATCCGCATACTCTTCTTTAGCCACTATCGTCCCTCCTTGAGGTCCGAACAGCGTCTTGTGAGTGCTGAAGCTCATGAGATGCGCGCCCTCCCTCAACGGGTCTTGGAACTGGCCACCCGCGATCAGACCTGCCACATGGGCGGCATCGTAACACGGAATGGCACCGATTTCCTTAGCCACTGCGGTCAGCTCCTCGACCGGCTGGGGAAACAGAATGAGGCTGCCGCCGAACATCAGGATTTTAGGGCTCTTTCCCCCGGACTTGAGCGCGCGCAGTTTCTTTTTAGTTTCATCGACGTCGATGTTCATCTTTTCCTTATCGAAACTGAAATAGTCTATCTGGAGTCCGTGCACTAGTCCCGCTGTACCCGAGAATTCCTTCTTCCCCGCGGAGATGTGCCCCCCATTCGGTATCGACAGGGCTATCATCGTGTCGCCGGGGTTCGTGAGAGCCGAGTAAATCGCAAGGTTGGCGCACGCGCCAGATACCGGTCTCACGTCCGCGAATTCTGCCTTGAAGAGCCGTTTCGCCATGTCTATAGCGGTGAGCTCTATCTGGTCGATGTACCTGCAGCCTGCGTATACTCTCTCGCCCGGCCAACCTTCCGCGTATCTCTGGCCTAGGTCCGACGACAGCACCTCTCTGACGCCCTGCGAAGCTACATTCTCGCTCGCCACCAGCGGCAGGCTCTCTGAGAACCACTTCTCGTGCTGCCGCACCAAACCGACGATCTTCTGGTAGTCCTTTCTCGCGCCTGTCATCTAGCTATTCGTGCGGACGCGGACGAAAATCTATTTAAAAGGTACCGGTAGTCCTCCACCCGGAAAGCAGAGGCAATCGACCATGAGCAACAAGAAGAATCGTTCGCCGATGCCGGCATCGAGCGCAGGGCTGCTGCGTTTCTTCGAAGATGAGACCGAAGGGGTGAAGATAAGGCCTCAATTCGTCCTGGCAGCCTCGATGTCCCTCGTCGTAGTCTCCATCCTCCTCAACCTGTTCCTCAAGTAGGTGTCTGACTGTACGGGTCCCCAACCTCGCAACTAGCGAGTAGATACAGACATCTCTTCGTTCTTCCCTCCCTCCCGGTCCTCTCCATACTGCTCTGCCTGTCTACCCTAGGGCTGACCGGACTGGTCTCTCTTTATGAGAAGTTATCGCCGCTCCTGATCGTAGCCGTCGTCATCAGCGCGTTCCTCTCAGGGATCATCGTCACCCGAATCATCCTTCACATGGACGCCAAGTCAATCATCTCCACAAGACGATTCTTCGCACTCCTCTTCATTTCGACCATAATCTGGATCGTACCCGTGCTAATCAGCATCCCATTTTCCTTCTTCCTCAAGAACTCCGTGATCAACGAATTCATCTTCGGAGCGTTCCTTGCATGGGGCTTCGAGCTCGTGATAGCCAACGGCGCATTCCTCAGGAGCGCCACCCAGAGCCTCCTCATCTCGGCGATACACCCCATCCCCATAATGCTGATTGTCCTATCTGAATCATCGCATAGCCAGCCATACGCGCTCATATCTGGAGTGGCCGTCCTACTGATAGTGATGGTCTTTCTCTCCCGGATTGACAGCGTAAAGACGAAGAAGGGAGTCCGATCGCTTGACCTGCTCCGCGCATTTCTGAAGACCTGGGTAGAAGGAAGACCTGAGAGGCTCGAGACGTACTTCGCGTCCTACGCACAACCGGGCTCGGTGACGACGGACCTGCTTATAGCACAGCACCAAGACAATAAGGTGGTGCTCGTGGTCCCCGGTATACATCCTGGTCCATTCTCACCCGTCGGCAGCTACAACCTCTCGGAGCTCATATACGAGAAATTGAAGCGCGCGAACACGATACCGGCGGTCCTTCACGGGACGGGAGGGCACGAGAGGAACGTCCCGAGGAATGAAATCGCCTCGCGATATGCAACCAGTATCTCCGAGTTCGTGGCGTCACAGAAAGACGGAAGGAAGGTCCCGATGCGGGGTCCATTGCAATCCAAGGTGGGGATAACCAGCATCACCACGGTTAGCTTCGAAAAGCAGGTGCTGCTGATGGTATCAAACTCTCCCTATCATTCCGATGATTTCGCCCCGGACGCGGTCGCGGACGCATACCGAGCGGCCGGGGACCTCGGTGTTAACATCACAGTGGTCGACGCACACAATTCGGTCGACGGTCCCGAAGAGCCACAGGAACCAATAACGAAAGACGAATGGGCCAAGGTTCTCGACGACACGCTAAAACTCGAAGGAACCGAATTCAGTATGGGAGCGTCAAACTCGAGCGAGATACAGTTCAAGCACGGTACCGATGTCAGCGACGGAGGCATATCGGTAGTCATATTCACGAGACCAGAATCCAAGTGGGTTCTGGTCAGTGCCGACTCCAACAACGCCAAGTCAGGGCTCAAAGAAAAATTGGAGGCAGAGCTCAGTACCCTCGGCATCAATCTGTTGGAGCTATGCACGTCGGATACCCACAAACTCGCCGCAAGAAACCGTACTGATCGCGGCTACTACGCGCTCGGGGAGGAGACCAGCTTCGACGTGATAATCGGTTGCGTGAAGGAACTGGTAGCACTCGCGCAGGGCCGACTGGCGGAGTACAAGGTGCAGATAGACCACTTTGAATCACAGGTACCTCTCATAGGCGACGAGTCCCTGAACGACTTCGCAGCGCTCACAAGCAGCGCCATCGCCGTGACCAAGAGCTATACGAAGGTCATTCTGCCCGCCCTTCTCCTTCTGCTGACCATAACCCTCTTTTATTGAGCAGGTCGGAGAGAGCCACCTTGAGCCAGGACGGTCACATCATCACCATAGAAGGGATAGACGCCGTAGGGAAGCACACACAAACCCTTCTGCTGGAGGCTTGGCTGAAGAAGAGCGGCCAGAAGACCGTCACGCTCTCATTCCCTGACTACAGCACCCAAATCGGCAAGGAAATCCGCGCCTTCCTTTCGGGGAAGCGTGACTTTCCTCGACAACTACAGCACATGCTGTTCGCTGCGAACAGATGGGAAAAGGCACCCATAATCAACCGCCAGCGCAGCATGGGCAAGACGGTCATCATCAACAGATACTCGGAATCTAACATAGTCTACGGTGCAGCAAACGGGTTGAGCATCGAATGGCTCATGGCTTTGGAGCAGGGGCTGCCCAGATCTGACGCTGTGGTGGTCTTGGACGCCCCAGCACTTGGGCTGGCGTCGCGCAGACGACGGATGCCGGATTCGTACGAAAAGAATCTCATGCTACAGGAGCGCGCCCGCGAATTATACAGGAGACTTGCACAGCGTTTCGGATGGAACATCATAAATGCAACCGGGGACAGGGAAGTGGTCCACAAGTCGATAGTTGAAGTACTCGAACAACGGGTGAACCTTGGGGCGCGAACCAAACGACATTAAGATACGTCGCCGAGATAAGGGACCCCGTTCATGGATACATCAAGGTCACCGAGGAAGAGAGACAGATAATTGATTCCCCGTTCGTGCAGAGGCTCAGAAGGATACACCAGCTGGCCGGCGCCTACATGGTTTATCCGGGGGGCGTCCACAGCAGATTCGAGCATGTAATCGGGACGATGCACATTGCCGGTCTGATAACCGACTCGATAGCCGACGAGGCCGGTCTCGACGAACACGATATACAGGAAATCAGGCTCGCGGCGCTACTGCACGACGTCGGACACGGACCGTTCTCGCACCTCTTTGAGGAGGTGCTGGATGGCAACACCAGGCTCTCTCACGAGGACCTCTCGCAGCGAATCGTGCTAGAGACCGGAATCAAGGACATCCTCGAGAAGACAGGTATCTCCCCGAAGTCTGCGTCACAGCTCTGTGTCGGAAAGCTAAGGGCCCATCCGTACATGAACGAAATTATCGCCGGCAGCCTCAGCGCTGACATGATGGACTATCTGCTGCGGGACTCCTACTTCACGGGCGTCGAATATGGCAAAGTGGACATACACAGGGTCATAGACTCACTCCGCGTGATGGACGACCACCTGGTGCTCGACCATGCCGCCCTCTATGCCTTCGAGGCCCTGCTTATCGCGAGGTACGAGATGTTCAAGGCGGTTTACTTCCACAGGACCGTCAGGGCAGCAGAATTGATGCTAGGCCGTTCGATGTCGCTGGCAGACGACGACCTGCACCTTACCGACCTTTCCAAGATAGACCACTTTCTCGACCTCACCGATGAGGTGGTGGTGTACCGTCTGAAATCCCTCAGGACCCACAACCCAAGGCTGCGCCTCGCAAGGAGGTTGGCAGAGGATTACAACGACAGGCAACTGCTGAAATGCGTCTTCGAGAAGGTCATGCAGCGCAAAGACCGCGTCGTCGAGAGAATCTTCAGTCAGAAACGTTTCAGGAAGGAGTTGGTGATCGATATCGCCAAGCAGTCAGGGGTCGATGCTGAAGCAATCTACATCGACGTGCCGACCACGCCATCCGTGCCCTACACGTATGCGAGGGAGACACTCAACTCGATAACGCTCGTCACCGAGAGCACAGAAGGGACGCAGAGCAGCAAGATATCGATTACGGAGCTCCCCCTGGCCGGCTCCATAGCAGGCTTCACGGATGTGTTGCGAGTCTACACCCTGTCCCAACATAGGACCGAGGTTACAAAGACGGTCCAGAAGATATTCGGCAAGGGCGATTTCACTTCGAGCAACCCGGCATAGCAGCCTTGGCGCTAAAATAGCCGAACAGGATTACGTCCCGTGCGTCTGAACGAGATCTTCCCTTACCGATCGTTCAGAGCAGGCCAGCAGGAACTCGCCGAGTCAGTCTACGACGCCTGCAAGAGGCAAGACCGCCTCGTGATAGAGGCGATGAGCGGCTTTGGCAAGACCGCCCCGGTACTCGCAGGTTCAATCATGGCCGCCGAGGAAGATGACACTCACATCATCTACGCCTGCAGGACGAAGAGGCAGGTATTCCGCGTGACCGAGGAACTGCAACGCATCCAGAACAAGTTCCGTGTCGGCGCGGTACAGCTCTTCGCCAAGACCGACTATTGCCTTCTGAAAGAGACCTCCAGCTTCGGGGTCGACCAGGAGTCGTTCAGATGGTATTGCAATTTCAACACGACGAACAACCTCTGTTCCTACTTTCTTAACATGGGTCTACTGGACAGGCAGACAATATCTCTCGTGGAAGAGTTCGGTAGAATGCTTCCCGCCCACTCGGAGCTATTGCAGAGATGCAGAAGCGTGCACGTTTGTCCCTATGAGGTCGTTAGGCTGGCGATGGCAACCTCCCGTATCGTCGTGACTACGTACCATTATCTCTTGGATGATACAATGAAGTCTCTTCTGTTCA
>JASHPA010000051.1 GCA_030038365.1 Nitrososphaerales archaeon | reverse complement strand
AGAGCGTAAGGTACAGGTACAAGGAGAAGCTGCTCAGCAAAGGTTTCGCCGTCCACGTGGCCGTAGACCACGAGAAGCTGGGTCTCAAGAGAGTCATCATGCTGGTAGACTTTGCGGACAGGTACAGGAGCATCGCGCAGAGGATGATGGGGATACTGAGCGACGAGGCGTACCTCGTGAGCTTCGAGAAGGTATTGCCCGACGGCAAGTACATCATCCACGCGTCGGTCCCCGAGGAGATCCTCCCCGAGTACAAGGAGCTGTTCCTGAACCTCGAAAGGAGGGGCATCTTCAGGTCGCTGGAGTTCCACGCGTTCCAGTGGTTCCGCAACCCCCCGATGAAGACTACGATGTACGACTTCGACGAAGGGGTATGGGACTTCGACTGGTCGACGGAGTCGAAGCCCGACAGGAGCGTCGTGTCGCAGCTGCCCTCTACCAGGGAGAAGTTCGACGTCATAGACCTGCTGATACTCAAGCAGCTCCAGATGGACGGTAACAGGACGCTAGCGGAGATGTCGGAACTGCTCAAGATAAACTACAAGACGCTGACCTGGCACTTTAGGAAGCACATACAGACGCGGAAGCTCATCAAGGGTTACGTCATCAAGTGGATGGGGACAACCTACGACTACAAGGCGGAACGCTCGGCGAACAAGAAGCACACGTACCTCTGGGTCGTCGTGATGTTCTCGGATCTCGACCAGGCGCGCAGGCTCGAGGTGATGGCCAGGATCAACCAGCTTCCGTTCATATGGTCCGAGGCGGTGGGCGACATGTACGAGGCCGAGCTCGTCTTCCCGATAGAATCCCTCACGGAGGGGCTGCAGTACATCGCCGAGGTGATCGCGGACACCAGGAGCGTCGCCAAATATTTCATAGTCGACCAGACCAACTCTAATGCGTTCACGATAATCCCGCGCCTCTTCGACGAGGCAAGTCAGTCGTGGCAGTTCGACGGCGCGCGCCTGATGAGCGATTGCGAGAAGCTCGTGTTAGAAATAAGGGAGGGCACGGGTCGTCCCGTGCCGTCCGACGTGCAGAGATCCTAGTTCCTCAGGTCAGCGGTCCGGGACCGGTAGGGTCGAGCGGGCCCGGGTGCAGACCCATGCTCGCCAGCAGAAAACTCGCGGCTGCAAGGGCCATCAGTCCGTATCTGACTTTTTGGTCGATAGTCATACCGCACGGTATGCTCGACCTTTTGCTTAAACTTAGCGTATTCTTGGTATAGCACCAAAAAGTGCCATGAAATAGCTAACCAGCTAGTCCCCTTTGACCCTTTCCCGCTTCATCCTCTCGAGGTCACTCTTTGTGAACAGGTCAGGGAAATCGGTGCCCAGTATTTTGACGTATGTCTCCGACTCGGCCTCGTCCATGTACTGGAACATGTAGTTCCCTCTGTAGGGGGAGGCGTCGCCCTCTCTCGTGATGAACTCTATGTGGATGAGCGGGTCGCCGTGCCTCACCGTGATCGGAGACCTCTCGTTGTTGAGGTTGACGAGCTCCAGCGCGAGCCTGCCGACGAACCCGCTGTGCACCTTCACCGAGTTCAGGAATGAGAGGCCCATCCTGCCGAACCTGCTCTTCGCGGTGAGATGCGCCACGTAGTTGGGAGGGGTGAAGATGACCTCCTTGGAAATCATGTTCCTGTGCTCGAGGTAGTTGAGAGTCCTGTCCTCCCTGACCGTCAGAACGTAACCGTCACCGTCGAAGCCTTCAGGTGTCGTCGGGGAGATTACCTTGTACTGTTCCACCAGCTGTGTCAGGATAGAGCGGCCGACTACTGTCATCAGCGGGGGTCTCGCCTCTGGGCCTTATAGCCCATTTGAAGATGGAGTTGAGGATGAAGAGGAGCCCGGGGATGCCGACGAGGATGAGGATGACCTCGGTCGGGACGTTGCTCCAGACGGAGTCCGCGGTCCAGGATATCCCGTAGACACCCTGCCCGTAGAAGGCGAAGGCGTTGGACGCGTAGTCGACCGCCCAGTGGAAGATGATGCTGGCGTGCAGGCCGTAGCGGACGTACAGGTACGCAAGCGCGACCCCGTCGAGCGCGGCCTCGCTGATCTTTCCGACCTCCCAGCCGGCGCCCGAGAGGTAGTGGGCGAGGCCGAAGAGTATCGAGCTGAGCCCGATGAGGAAGTAGGTGAACATCTTCAGGGTCCCCGCGTTGAACTGCACCTGCGCGGGCTCCTGCGCCGGGGCAGCATCCCAGGCGGCGGAGGGCCTCCAGAGCGTCCTGGCTATCCGCTTCAGCGGCTCGCGTCCGGCCAGGAGCAGCACGGCGAGCGGCACGCCGATGAGGAAGAAGCGGTAGCCGATTTCTTCGATGAGTGGTGACAGGGTGAGGTCCATGTAAAGAAGGAACGGGTCCCCGGACAAACCTCCTGTTCCCACCCCGACGGCGGTCTGGAACTCCTGGAGCAGCACGGTGGCGAGCAGGACGCCACCAAGGAGCACTATCGTGGCTGAGAAGGCGTTGTCGAAGAGCGCCTGCGGACCCCTGCGTGCAGCAGACATCAGGGCGCGGAAGAAACTTTCCCCCCTGAACATGGCCAGACCGATGACGATGCAGTAGACGACCGTCAGACCTACGAAGAGCGCGCCGAACGTCGGGGTGACGGGGATGTCTACCGGCAGGAGACCTATGTAGACCGGCAGGTAGGCAATCTGGGTCTGTGGACCGTATGAAGACGAGAGGTGCGTGTACAGGGCCGCGTATGCGCCGAACGGAATGGAGAGCACAAGCATGACGGCTGTGCCCGCTATGATCGCTCCGTAGGCAAGACCGAGCGGATTCCATGGCTTGGATTCCAAGCATTCTCAGTCCGCAGGCTTCTCGGGAGTGGCTTCGAGGTAGGCGTATCCCCTATAGCCGCAATTCGGGCAGAAGTAGTCCTGCGGCGTCATCCAGCCGCCGAGCTCGCTTATCCTCTGGAGCGGGGTCAGGCAGGAGGGGCAGAGCCGGGGGGCCACCGAGAGGACCTTCCTCCTCACTAGCCTGGGTGCCTCTGAGTCCTGGTCCTTGCTCGTCATCCGAAAAGAAACACCGCAATCGATGGCTTAAACGTCTTTCGCACTGCATTCGATTCAGTCGTAGGGAAGGTCGCCGTGTTTGTTTGTCACAAGGGTTAAGAGAG
>JASHPA010000050.1 GCA_030038365.1 Nitrososphaerales archaeon | reverse complement strand
CTCGAGCTGGATGATGACGATATTCATCGGCGCGCTCATCGTCCCGATGGCGTTCACGGTCTACATGGCCGGCAGGCGAGAGATTTGGTAGAGGTCCGGAAGGATGGCGCCTTCAACGCCCTCGTTGGCAAGACCAGCGAGATACTTCAGGACTCGGTAGGCGCCCCGCTGAGGTATCTCGTGAACTGGGGAAGGCTCTACAGCCTCTGGCCTGTACACCTGGAGACGGCCTGTTGCACTCCGCCCGATACCCTCATACTAGGTGACAACAAGTCCATTTCTTCCTATCAGACTGGCGACAAGGTCGTCGGTGTCAGTGGGCACGTCGGTGTCAAACGAACCTTCTCGAGGCTGTTCGAGGGAGAGCTCCTGGAGATCGCCGGACGAGGGATGCTGCCCATCTCAGTAACGCCCGAGCACCCCATCCTGACCGTGAATAGACAGGTCCGCGGGGGGAAGGGCGAGTATTCCCACGAGAAGGTCTGGAAGATGGCATCGCAGCTTACACCTTCGCCACAGGTGAAGAAGGACGGCAGATTCCTGTATCCCAGTGCTGATCACGACTGTCTTCTGATACCGCGGATCAAAGGTTCGGTCGACTCCCGGAGCTTTGACCTGCGAGAGTACGCGAACGCACGCGGTCTCAAGGTCCTAGCCGGCCGGCGCGAGGAGCCTCCTCTGGACTTCCCGCTAAACGTCGAAACAGCGTGGCTGCTGGGAATCTACACGGCCGAGGGCTGGACCTCACTGAACCACGACGTCTTCTTCGCCTTGGGTCATGACGAAGAGCGACTTGTCGAACGGATCCAACGTATCGCGGCGTCCCTCGGCTACGCGCCCTTTGTGAAGACCAGGAAGACCGGAGTGAACGTGGGGTTCTCGTCGAGCGTCCTCGCGCGCGCGTTGCGAGAGTGGTGCGGTCATCTCGCCGAGAACAAGAGGATGCCAGAGTTCATCCTCTATCACAATAACCTAGAGATCCTGAAGGCCTTCGTCAAAGGATACTTGAAAGGGGACGGAAGCGAGACCATCGACCCGAGGGATCCTGAATACACACGGACCACCTCGGCGTCGCGGACGTTGATGCTACAGCTGCAGCTCGCCTATGCGCGGCTAGGGTTGTTCGCGAGCGTCGGGCTCGGTCACAAGGGAGGATATTCGACCATCCTCGGCCGCAGGGTGGCCACCAAGGACTCTTACGAACTCTGGCTGCAGACGAACAGGAAGTGCTCGGGCTTCGATATCCAGACAGATTCCATAGCGGTGCCCATCAGGAGCATTTCAAAGGTCCCCTACTCCGGTCAGGTCAATAACCTGGAGACCACCGATAACACCTACCTGGTCTCCAACGCGGTGGTCCACAACTGTTCGGTAGAGGTCGGAGCGGCTGGCGGCGCGCGCTTCGACATGGAGAGATTCGGCGTCCTCGAGGCCTTCGGCTCCCTGCGTCAGTGCGACCTCCTTATCGTGATGGGTACTGTGACCCGGAAGCTCGCCCCGCGACTCAAGCTGATCTACGATCAGATGCCGGAACCAAAGTGGGTCGTGGCGATGGGAGCATGTGCCATAACTGGAGGCCTCTATTTCGACTCTTACAACGTGCTCAGAGGCATCGACGACGTCATCCCAGTCGACGTGTACATCCCAGGATGCCCTCCTAGGGCCGAAGCGTTCATGCAGGGCTTGATTTTGCTGCAAGAAAAGATACGCTCTTCGCACAGCATCGGCGGACGGTGATCTGCAGTGCCGTCCAGCCCCGCACCGTCCACACCACTCAAGCCCGCTGCGCCAGCCTCCACGCCCTCCGCCCCTCTGGCCGATCCGAGGACCTCTTCCCTCTCAGCGAGGTTCCTGCAGCGTTTTCCTTCGGCCAGGTCCGACTACGTCAGGCCGAAGAGGTTCAAGGTCACCATCGCCTCGGACGCGATGGACGAGGCCGCGCTCTTCCTGCGCGACGAGCTCGGCTTCGACCACATACTCGCCGTCTCGGGGACCGATTACATGGCGAAGAAGGAGATCGAGGTCGTCTATTTCGTGGCCTCGCTAAAGGAGGGGCAGACCGACCTCGTCGCCGCCCTCGCCGAGAGGACTCCGCGGGACTCCCCTGTGGTCCCCTCGCTTGTCGAGTTCTGGCTTGGAGCCGAGTACCACGAGAGGGAGACCTTCGAGATGCTCGGGGTCAAGTTCGACGGACACCCCGACCTGAGGGGCATACTCCTTCCCGAGGACTGGCACGACATCCCGCCCCTAAGGAAGGACTACGTCTCGCCGGGGCGATAGAGCGCACGACCACCTCCGAGAGCGAATACGTGCCGGACCCGGACAAGATAATGTCCGTGGCCCTCGGCCCGCAGCATCCGGGCGCGGGACACTTCCGCATCCGCCTCTGGCTCGACGGCGACTACGTGGTGAGGGCAGACCCAGACCCGGGCTACGTCCACCGGGGCGAGGAGAAGATGGCCGAGTACAGGAACTACATACAGAACGTCCCGCACCTCGAGCGCCCCGTCATCCTCGACAGCAGCGGGATACTCTTCCCGTACGCCGAGGCCGTCGACGAACTGATGGGGAACAAGATTCCCATCAGGGGGCAGTATCTGCGCGTCATCATGGCGGAGCTGAACCGCATAATCTCCCACATGTACTTCCTCGGGATCTACGGCGTCTTCGAGGGGCACACGACGATGATAACGTGGGGGCTCGGCGACAGGGACCTCTTCATCGACCTCGCGGCTAGGATCGGAGGCGCCCGGGTGACCTTCGCCTACATAGTCCCCGGCGGCGTCCGTAACGACATGCCCAGGGACCTCACGGAGCAGGCCATCAAGACCTGCGACTGGTTCGAGAAGAGGCTCGACGAGTACGAGAAGATATTCCTGAACAACCCGCTCCTCCAGCAGAGGACCAAGGGCGTGGGAGTCCTCTCCGCCCAGGACGCCATAAGGTTCGGCGCCACTGGCACGGTCCTCCGCGCCTCCGGAGTACGTCACGACATTCGCAGGGCCGAGCCCTACAGCGTCTACCCGGACTTCGAGTTCGACGTCCCCACCTTCAAGGAGGGCGACTGCTGGTCACGGACTATGGTAGCCGTCGAGGAGATGAGACAGTCTCTCCGGATCCTCAGGCAGGCCTTCAAGACCATCCCCGAGGGACCTGTCCGGCTCAAGCTCGGCCCTCAACCGAGGGTCCCCGCCGGCGAGGTCTACTTCAGGACCGAGGCCGCCCATGGGGAGCAGGGGTACCACCTGGTGAGCGACGGCACGCCCAGGCCCTACAGGCTGAAGATGAGCGACCCCAACTTCAGGAACATGGTGCTGCTCCCGCATCTTCTAAAAAATGCACATATTGCCGATATTCCTTCCATTTATTGGAGTTTAAATTACTGGCCAGTATCTTCGGATCGCTAGAGACTGGATTCAGACTCTTTTCGCTCCAGGAAGCTTATTCCGTGCTCGTTCCTCGTGATTCAATGAGCTGACAGGCTTACTCCTGCAATCTCCTTCGCTTTTCTGATCGATTCTTCTACGCTCGCCCCAATTGTGTCAAGCAGGCTTTGCCAATCACGCAGAACGGCTCTTCTATCCTCTAGGCACG
>JASHPA010000049.1 GCA_030038365.1 Nitrososphaerales archaeon | reverse complement strand
CGCGGTCGACGCCGTCTCGCTGGAGATGAAGGAGGGCGAGACCCTCGGCCTCGCCGGCGAGTCAGGGTGCGGCAAGTCAACCCTTGCCTTTTCGATACTGAGGTTACTCCCCCGTCTGACGAAGGTCTCCGGGGGGATCCGCGTCGACGGCACCGACGTGCTCGGGATGGACGACGACGCCCTGAGGGGCTACCGATGGAAGAGCGTCGCTCTAGTCCCGCAAGGATCGATGAACGCCTTCGACCCCGTGAGGACCATAGGTTCCCAGATAGTGGAGAGCATCCGTACGCACGAGAAGGTCAGCGGGGCCGAGGCCTGGAAGCGGACGGGGGACCTGCTATCCTCCGTGGGCATCCCGGCCACCCGGGCCAGGAACTTCCCGCATCAGTTCAGCGGAGGTATGAGGCAGCGGGCGGCTATCGCTATGGCGCTCTCGCTCAACCCCAAGCTCGTGATACTGGACGAACCGACCACCGCACTCGATGTCGTCGTGCAGAAACAGATCCTGACCCTGCTACGGCAGCTCCAACGGGAGTACAGCACCTCTTTCATCTTCATCACGCACGACCTCTCCGTACTGGCCGATATCGCTACCTCCGTCGCCGTAATGTACGCCGGGAAGATTGCTGAGATAGGGCCGCAGGACAAGATAATGAACTCGCCACAGCACCCCTATAGCAAGGCGCTGATCGGTGCGATCCCCACCATCGAAGGGGACAAGACGGCCGCCAAGTCGATACCCGGCCTCCCTCCCGACCTCATCTCCCCACCCGCGGGTTGCAGATTCCATCCGAGATGCCCCGTCGCGGTCGCCGTCTGCTCCGAGAAGGAACCTCCGCTGAAACCGGTCGGGGAGCACACGAGGGCCGCATGCCATCTGCTCGAGGAGTGGAAAGGAGCCTGAGCGCGACAGATACGATACTGGACGTGCGCGACCTCTCGGTCCAGTTCGTTACTCCTGCGGGACTGCTGCGGCGACATATCGTCAGAGCAGTAGACGGCGTCTCCCTTCAGCTGAGGCGGGGTGAGTCGCTGGGCCTCGTGGGCGAGAGCGGGAGCGGCAAGACGACCCTCTCCCGCGCAGTCGTCAAGCTGACTCGCCCTACCTCGGGATCGATCCTCTTCGAGGGCAAGGACATCGGCAGGCAGTCGACGCGCACCCGGAAGGAATACAGGAAGCGCGTCCAGATGATATTCCAGGACCCTTACGAGTCTCTGAATCCCCGCTCCTCGGTGAGACATGCCGTCGAGGAGCCGATGCTCATCCATCACGTGATCGGCGACAAGGCAGGACGCGCGGAGAAGGTCTCCGAGTTGCTCAAGACGGTGGGGCTCAACCCGACGACGGTCCTGAACAAGTATCCTCACGAACTGAGCGGGGGAGAAAGGCAGCGCGTCTCGCTGGCCAGAGCGCTCTCCCTCAGCCCCGAGCTGCTGATCGCCGACGAGCCGGTCTCGATGCTGGACGTCTCCGTGAGGATAGGCATACTGAACCTGATGCTCGAACTGAAGCAGAAGTTCAACCTCACGTGCCTCTTCATAACTCACGACCTGGGAGTAGCGAGATACTTCTGCGACAGGATCGCCGTCATGTACAGAGGGAAGATAGTGGAGATGGGAGATGCCGAGCCCCTGCTCCGCCATCCGATGCATCCCTACACCAAGCTCCTTGTAGACTCTGTTCCGGGGCAGTCGTTGAAGGCCGAGGAAGCGAAGGCCGCGCTCTTCCCTACCTTCGAAGAGCCGTCCGGGGGCTGTAACTTCAACCCTCGCTGCCCCTACGCGCAGGAGGTCTGCCGTACCACGTCTCCACCTTTGCTGGAGGCCGGACCAGGAAGACGCGTCGCCTGTCATTTCCCCCTCAGGGACGAAGGGCCGATGCCGGCCGAAGATTAAATAGCCCGGAACCCCGTCTTCCTTCGTGTCGGAAGTCACGGATGACTGGAGCTACAGGGGCCTCAGGGCCGTGATCCTCCAGAACGAGAAACTCCGGGTTTCGGTCTTTCCTGAGGTCGGCGCGCGGGTGTTCGACATCATCCACGTCCCGAGCCAGACGAACGTCCTCTGGCATAACCCGCGGATCCCCCTCCGGAGGGCGCCATTCGGCTCGAGGTTCGACGATTACTGGGCTGGCGGCTGGGACGAGGTCTTCCCCAACGACCAGGAATCTGTGGTCGGTGGAGAGAAGTTCCCTGACATGGGGGAGGTCTGGTCGATTCCGTGGGAGTACCAGACTAACGAAGTAGGAGGCTCCGCGTCCGTCACCACGACGGTAACGACTCCGATCTCTCCTGCCCGCATATCGAGGACGCTCACCCTCGCAAAGGGAAGCAGCAAGCTCACGGCCGACTACGAGATCCAGAACCTCTCCGGCGATGAGATGAAGTTCATCTGGAAGGTCCATGCCGCGTTCGCCATAAACGACCACTGCAGCATAATCGCGGGGCCCGCACGCGCGGTCATAGACCCGCGTTTCAGGCAGCTGTTCGACGCCGCAGACTACCCGTGGCCGTTCGCTCCTATGACGGGAGGGGTGAAACGGGACATGAGCCGCGTCAGGACGACCGACCACGACTGCACGTGCCAGTACCTGACAGAGCTTGCCGGGAAGACAGTGGGTTTCAGAGACGAGCTTAACGGCGTCGAGTCACGGATGACTTTTTCCGGGGCCTTGGACAACGTCTGGCTCTTCCTGTCCTACGGCGGATGGAGGAGCAACTACGTCGCTGCAATAGAGCCGAGCACGGGGTACCCCCACGACCTCGCCGAGGCGATCAGGCAGGGACACTGTTCAACACTCGAGGGCAATGGAAGACTCTCGGCCCGTCTCGAGTTCTCCGTCGACGCCATACCACGAAGACAGGGCTCAAACCTATAAAAAACAGGGCGACCCTCTGCAGGGCCGGCGGATTCGTCTGGCGACAAGCGAGGCTTCACTTCTCGGCCTGCGCGGCAAGGCGGCCATCGTCACCGGAGCGGGAGGAGGCATCGGCAGCAGCGCGGCGAGACTGCTCGCCGGCCTCGGCGTCGGGGTCGTGGCGGTGGACAAGTCGTTCAAACCGGGTCTCTTCGGCGGCATCCAGTCCAAGAAGGTCGTGAAGTTTCGGGCGGACGTGACCGATGCGAAGAAAGCGGACGAAGCAGTACAGCTCTGCATGAAGATCTTCGGCAGGCTCGACATACTCGTAAACAACGCCGGCTTGATCAAAGGCGGGTCAATCTTCGACTACAAGGAGGAGGAGTGGGACAGGCTCCTAGCGGTGAACCTCGGCGGCTACAGGAACTTCGCAAGGGCCGTCGCGAACCGCATGGTGAAGGACAAGACCCACGGCAGGATAGTGAACGTGTCCTCGGTCGACGGGGTTATGGGGGAACCGGGGATACTCGCCTATTCGGCGTCCAAGGGCGCCATCATAATCTTCACCAAGTGCCTCGCGATCGAGCTCGCGCCGCACGGGATACGCGTGAATTCGGTCGGCCCGGGCTGGGTCGACACGCCGATGGGTGGCGAGCTGCTCGACGCCAAGTCTCGAAAGGTGGTCAACGACGCTATCCCGCTGGGCTACGTAGCGCCCCCGGAAGAGATCGCAAGGGTGATTGTCTTCCTGGCATCTGAGATGTCGCAGTACATGACCGGCTCGCTAGTGATAGCCGACGGCGGCCAGACCTCCAACATCAGCATCAGGGGTCTGCAATACTGAAGTCGCCTAAGGCCTGAGGAGTACCTTCACCCCTGTCCTGTTCTCGACCACGCCAAAGGCGTCCCGCCAGCGGGCAAGCTCGAACTCGTGCGAGATGAGGGACCGCAGGTCGATCGCTCCGGATCTAACGAGGGAGATGGAGTTCTCCCACACGGGCCAGTTGTGGCTGAACGAACCCTGGACCGTGAGGTTCTTCTTCTCGATGAGGGAAAGCTGCACAGGAGCGCTCACCGCGGTCTCGCCGATGTGAACCACCCTGCCGGCCGGCCGCACGGCGAGGAGCGCCGTCTCGAACGCGGACGCGTCGCCCGCCGCCATGACGGCCATATCGAACGCGTTCTTCAGCGTCCCGTCAGAAATCCCTTCGGTGAGCTCCTTGTCTGTCACGACGCGCTCCGCTCCGAGCTTCATGGCCAGCGCAAGACGCTGTTTGCTCCTCTCCGTGCCGGCGACCGTCACGCGCCCACCGCTCAACCTCGCGACCTGCAGGCAGAGCAATCCTATCGGGCCCGGGCCTATGATCAGCACGGAGTCGCCGGGAAGGACGCGCGAGTTACGCGTCAGGGCGTTGAGCGCCACCGATGTCGGCTCTAGCAGCGCCGCTTCCTGGATGGAGATCCCGTCGGGTAGCTTGTGGATGATGTCCTTGCGTACCCTGACCAGTTCGGTGAACGCCCCGTTGATGCCGTACCCGAAACCCTTCCTCTTCGGGCACAGGTTGTATATCCCCGACCTGCAGTAGACGCATTCACCACAGACGTAGGCATGGGTCTCGGAGACGACCCTGTCTCCCGGGGAGAGGCCACCCACACCAGCGCCGACACTGTCGATGACTCCCGCGAACTCGTGGCCCATCACTACCGGGGGTACGTAGCCTATGAAGCGGCCGTGCAGAATCTGGAGGTCGGTCCCGCATATCCCGACAGCTCCCGGCGCCAGGAGGACCGTGCCCGGCTCGAGCTGCGGTTCAGGCACGTCGACGAGGTCCACGAACCCATCGCCGAGCTGCTGTTTCACTACAGCCTTCAACGAAGAGCCGTCCTCTCGCCATTACAAAAGGATGAGCAGAAAACAATCGTTAAATCAGGAACGCGCCGTACCGCGGCGAGTTTCATGGCGCTGAAAATCACGGATGTGAAGGCTGCCACCGTAGAAGCCAACTATCAGTGGACGTACGCCAGGGTCTACTCCGGCGAACTCAGCGGGATCGGCGAGGCCTTCCCGGCTCCCGGGCTTGAGGGCGTCGTCCGCGAATACGCCCCCCTGCTGATAGGCGAGGACGCGCTCGACATCGGCCGGATAATGGACAAGCTGAGGTGGGCCTCCGTGCCTTCGGGTACCTACGGCGTCAGCGTCCACGCGTTCTCCGCCATCGAGATAGCCATCCTCGACCTGATCGGGAAGTACCTGAACCAGCCTGTCTGCAACCTGCTCGGAGGGAAGTTCAGGGACAAGGTAAGGGTCTACGTCGACACACACGCGGGGAAGGGACTGGAAGCCATGAGCAGGGTTCTCCTCCCCACCACGCCCCTCTGGCTGCGGGAGGCCGGGGTCAGGCCGCCCAGGGAGAGCGAGAACCAGCCCGTGCACGGCCGCGCGACCCCGATGGCCTACACCGACCAGTACTCTCCCAGATCGTACGCGAAAAGGGCGAAGGAGATGAAGGATGAGGGCTTTACCGCAGTGAAGTTCGACCTCGACGTCCCTACTCCGCACACCACCGTCGCCTCACAGGAATCTGGTTCGCTGAGCAACCAGGAGGTCTCGTACCTCGCCGGGCTGGTGGCAGCGGTCCGGACCGCCGTAGGTGACGATACCGACATCCTGTTCGACCTCCACTGGAAGTACGACGTGGCCAGCTCGATTCGGCTCGCGAACGCTATTGAGAGTTACGGGGTGATGTGGCTGGAGGACCCCGTGCCTCCCGAGAACATCGGGCTTCTGAAGGACGTCACCTCCGCGACGCGGGTGCCAATCTCGAGCGGGGAGAACCTGTACGGCAGATACCAGTTCGCGCAGCTCCTCGAGACTGGAATCAGGGTCGCCACGCCGGACGCGCCCAAGACCGGGGGTCTGCTCGAGACCAAGCTGATTTCCCAGATGGCGGCTATGAAGGAGATAACCATCTCGCCGCACAACATAAGCAGCCCGATAGGCACGATGGCACAGGCCCATGTCGCAGCCTCGATACCGAACTTCGGCGTACTGGAGTTCCACGGCCACGACGTACCCATCTGGTACAAGATGTCGAAGAAGCAGCTCATCAGGGACGGGTTCATCCAGATGACCGACGCCCCCGGCCTGGGCATCGAACTCGACGAGAAGGTCGCTGCCAGATACGCCCTCAACGGAGAGTTCGACCTATAGGCGCCTCAACCGAAATATACCAGCGCGCTCTGCCTGAGCTACGCATTTGTCCCAGTCATACATGAATCTGATTGACGGGCAGTGGTCGCCCTCGAGCAGCGGCGCGACTTTCACGGTCAAGAACCCTGCAGAACCGGCCCAGGCTCTGGGTGACTTTCAGCTCTCCGCAAGGGAGGACGCCAAACGCGCTGTAGACGCGGCGCTTTCCGCGTTCCCCGGCTGGCGCAACACGCCGGGCCCTCAGAGAGGCAAGATTCTCTACCGCACCGCCGAAGTCATCGAGTCGAAGCTGGATGAGTTCTCTCGCGCGCTGACAGCGGAGGAAGGCAAGACCCTCGCTGACAGTACCGGAGAGGTGAGACGCGCGATCGACCTCTTCAGGTTCTATGGCGGACAGGGGAGCAGGCTCGACGGCAGGACCTATCCCTCGGGCTTCCCGAGGACGTTCCTCTACTCGGTACGCGAGCCCGTCGGCGTCGTCTCCCTGATGACTCCCTGGAACTTCCCGATAGCCATACCTTCGTGGAAGATAGCTCCCGCCCTCGTCTCGGGGAACACGGTCGTCTTCAAGCCGGCGTCGCTGACCCCCGGAATTGCGACCAAACTGGTGTCTGCCCTGGAACAGGCAGGGCTGCCCAAGGGGGTGCTGAACCTGGTGACGGGGCCGGGAGGCACCGTAGGCGAGGAGCTCACCGTCAATCCTGGCGTCGACGCCATATCCTTCACCGGCTCCTACGAGGTGGGCGACGGGATCCAGAAGGCTCGCGCGAACTCCGGCAGGATGGCACGCATACAGCTCGAGATGGGAGGCAAGAACCCTACTGTAGTCATGCCCGACGCAAAGCTCGAGGATGCCGTCGAGGTGGTGGCGAAGAGCGCCTTCGGTCTGACAGGACAGGCCTGCACGGCCACCAGCAGGGTGATGGTGCACGAATCCATCAAGGAGAAGTTCACGAAGATGCTCGTGGACCGCGCCAGGACCTTCCGCGTAGGCAACGGAACGGAACAGGGGGTCGAGATGGGGCCCGCGGTCTCGCGGTCCGAGCTCGAAAAGGACGAGCGGTATATCGACACGGGGAAGGAGGAGGGCGCCAAACTCATCGCCGGAGGCGCAGCGCCGCAGACCCCCTCCTCGGGTTACTTCATCGAGCCTACCATCTTCGATGACGTATCTCCTGACATGCGGATCGCCAAGGAAGAGATATTCGGCCCCGTCCTGTCCGTCTTCGAGGTGAGGAACGTCGACGAAGCGGTCGCGCTGGCTAACAGGTCCGAATTCGGGCTAACCGCGTGCATCTGCACCACCAACCTGAGCAGCGCGCTCGAGTTCGCGGACAGGGTGCAGGCCGGGATCGTCAAGATCAACCGTCCCACGGTGGGGCTCGAGCTGCAGGTTCCGTTCGGCGGGATCAAAAAGTCGAGCTCGGACAGCTTCAAGGAGCAGGGCGAGGAAGGAATCGACTTCTACACGAGGATGAAGGCAGTCTATGCCGGTTACTAGCGTGTCTGCGCGACGCGGTTCCTCAGCAGACCGATCCCTTCGACCTCTATCTCGACGAGGTCCCCGTCGAGCAGCGTGAAGTCGTCGGGCGGGACCAGCGAAGTACCGGTCATCAGCAGGGTGAATGTTCCCAGAGTGTTGTCACGCTTGAGGTAGTAGGAGAGCTCCTTGATTGACCTCTTCATCTGGGATGTATTGACTTTGCCCTCGAAGACGACGGCGCCTTTTCGGGAGATCCTCATCGCTATCTCTACGGAGGACGGGTCTGTTATCTCGTCGCGCGTGGTCACCACCGGTCCTATGGCCGAGGACCCCCTGTAGACCTTGGCCTGGGGCAGGTAGAGCGGGTTCTCTCCTTCGATGTCCCTGGACGAGACGTCGTTGCCCACGGTGTAGCCCACGGGGTCAGCGCTCTCGTTGAAGACCACGACCAGTTCGGGCTCCGGCACGGACCACTTGCTGTCGCTCCTGATGCAAATCTCCTCGCCAGGTCCCCTGCACCTGAGCCCCCCGGAGTCTTTCAGGAAGAGCTCGGGCCGCTCCGCGTTGTAGACGCGGTCGTAGATCCCTTTCGAGGCTGTTTCGCTCTCGCGCGCGTCCCTGCTCCTGAGGTATGTGACTCCCGCCGCCCATATCTCAGCCGGCTGGAGCGGTATCTTCAGGAGGCTTTCGCTGTAGGGCATCTTTGGAGCCTTCTTGATGTTGTCCTCAAGGAGGGCTAGCATCACCGGGATGCTCGACCCCGACGCGGAGTAGGCACTGTTCATGTCCTTGAAACTGACCGGGTCGAGCGAAGTGAAGTCGTACAAGAAGTCGTCCTTGAGCGCGCCGAACGCGACGCCTGCCGGGGTGAGGAACCTGCACAGCTTCAAGCTATACAGCGGGGCGCCCATGTGGCGGTTTAAACCATTCTGAGCAGAGGGCCGAATAACTTTATGAGGAGTCGACCGTCGCGGCCGGAAAGTTGAAAGGAGATCTCCGCGTCCTCGGAATCGAGAGCACCGCCCACACCTTCTCAGCAGCGCTTGTCTCCGAGAAGAAGGGGCTTATCTGCGACGTCAGGGACATCTACACCCCTCCTGAGGGCAGCGGAATCCACCCGGCGGAGGCCTCCATCCATCACACGACGGTCGCCACCAAGGTCGTCAGGGAAGCGATAGACACTTCGGGGCTCTCGTGGGCCGACGTGGATGCCGTCGCCTACGCCATGGGTCCTGGCCTCGGACCGTGCCTGAGGGTGGGTGCCGTGACGGCGAGGACGCTCGCGCTGTCGCTCGGCAAGCCGCTGGTACCCGTCAACCATGCGGTAGGCCACATAGAGCTCGGATGCCTGCTCACGGGGGCGACGTCGCCGCTCGTCCTCCTCATCTCCGGAGGACACACGATGGTCGTCTCCTACTCGTCGGGGATGTGGCGCGTCCTGGGGGAGACGCTCGACCTGACCCTGGGCCAGCTGCTCGACCAGCTCGGGCGCTACGCGGGATGGGCATCACCCTGCGGCAGACGCGTCGAGGAGGCGGCGTCGAGATCCCACAGGTACCTCAGGCTCCCCTACACCGTGAAGGGAAACGACGTCTCGTTTTCGGGCATCCTCACCGCTGCGAAGCGGCTCACCGACGCGGGAGAGCCCTTTGACGACGTCTGCTTCTCGGTGCAGGAGACCGCTTTTGCGACGACAGTCGAGGTGACCGAGAGGGCGCTGGCGTTCACGGGAAACAAGGAGCTGATGGTGGTGGGCGGAGTGGCCGCCAACAAGAGGCTCTCGGAGATGCTCAGCACCATGGTGGCGAGGCATTCGACGAAGTTCTACGCCGTCCCCCTGAGGTACAGTGGTGACTGTGGAGCGCAGATAGCATGGACCGGGCTGCTGGCATACCGGTCGGGTGTGTCGATAGCCGTGGGCGACAGCGTCGTGCGTCAATCATGGCGGCTCGATACGGTACCTCTCCCGTGGAGAAATGACGCATGAAGCTTCTCTTCAGGGGGGCAGAGGCCGACATATTCATGGGTGACTGGGCCGGCTCGGGGGCCGTCTTCAAGTTCAGGAAGCCGCTCCCGTACCGGTTGCCCGAGCTGGACCACGAGATCCGGGGGCAGAGGACGGTCCACGAAGCCCAGATAATCAGGGACGCGAGGTCGGCGGGTGTAAAGGTCCCCTATCTGTACTACGTGTCGCCTTCCGAGTCCCTGATTGTCATGCAGTTCATCGGCGGGCCCCGGCTGAAGGCGCAGCTTCAATCCCGTGGCAACGACCGGGAGATGGCTGAAGAGTTCGGCAAAGCCGTCGGTTTGCTTCACAGGGCCGGGATCATGCACGGCGACCTGACCACCTCGAACGTCATCGTCGCCGACGATGGGATACATCTGATAGACTTCGGTCTGGCCACTCACTCGCTGAGGGTCGAGGACCATGCCGTCGACCTGAGGCTCATCAAGGAGACACTCGTCGGCGCCCACTCCGAGGTCTCCGCTGCCGTGATGAACTCCTTCCTCCGCGGCTACGGGGGCGTTGTGGGTGAGAAGAGGTTGAAGCAAGTCACTCGGAAACTCACAGAGATCGAGAGGAGAGGCAGGTATGCCCGCGTCGAGTAGGTCGGTCTTCTTCGCCACTGGCAACACCGGCAAGGTCGACGAGGCCCGGATGATCATGGAACCGTTTGCGATCCGCGTCAAACCGTTCAGCGGGAAGGGGGCCGAGATCCAGGCCGATATCGCCGAGGTCGCATCGTATTCTGCATCGACGGCCGCCAGGAGGTACGGGCGGTCCCTGATTGTGGAGGACGCGGGGCTCTTCGTCGAGGCTCTGGACGGATTCCCGGGCGCGTTCTCGTCCTACGTCTTTGAGACGCTGGGGATACGGGGACTTTTGACCCTCCTCGAACAGTCTGAATCGAGGAACGCTTACTTCAGGAGTGCCGTGGCATACTGCGAACCTGAGGGCGAGCCGAAGGTATTCGAAGGGAAGGTCAGCGGCACCATAACCCGTTCCCCTCACGGGGAGAACGGCTTTGGCTTCGACCCTGTCTTCCTTCCGTCGAACGCTAAGAAAACGATGGGAGAGCTTTCCCTGGCCGAGAAGTGCGCCATCTCTCACAGGGGAGAGGCGATGAGGAAATTCGCGGCCTGGTACCTGAAGCGCTGAGGCAGCGGCAGGATCACATCCGGGCTTCCGGGAAAGCGGTTTTGCTCGCTGTCCCTGATAGAGGAATGTATGGAATACACAAGCGCTGCCAGAGACATGACGTCCGACTAGACGTGGCTTGCTCCTTGCTGCTGGCGTCCTGATGCTCCCCGGCCGGCTTCGGCACCGCGCACGCTGTGAAGCCGACCTATGCATCGACCACGACCGTCGTTACAGTAACTCCCAACGTCCGGAGCGGCGACCTGGTCAACTGTGTCGTGACGGGGTACCAGATGAGTGCTAGCCGCCCGCAGCGGAGCCAACACGAGTACCTATTCAACGCAGTCCGCGATCTGGACAGACTACATGACGAGGGCGACCGCCCAACATTCAGCCGGATGCAGCACCGTCTCGACAGTCGTGGACGGCACGGGACACTGCTGGACCTGGAAGGAACAGTACCGTGTGTACGTGGCTTCCCGCTGGCCGGTGCATCCTCTCCTCTGGGCAACGGTTTTAAACGGCTCGGCATCGGTCTTGCGGCTGTTTCAGATTGGCAAGGATACACTCCCACCGGCACGGGAAGAGCCACCAGACCAGGCCGACCAGCAAGAGGCCGCCGAGCTGGCTCACCTACAGTGCCGACGAGGTCAGCGCTTTGATCATAAAGCTGGGCAAGGAGGGCCTCACTCCGAGCGAGATAGGCGTAAGGCTGAGGGACGAATACGGTATACCGCTCGTCAAGCCGATAATAGGCAAGTCCATCGGCCACCTGCTCCGCGAGAGCAAGCTCGTCCCGGCGATCCCCGAAGACCTGCAAAACCTGCTTCAGAGGGCGAAGCGCGTCCAGTCCCACCTTGAGACGTACCGGTCGGACGCTAGGAACGTCCGCTCCCTCGAGCTTATCGAGGCGAAGATATACCGACTCTCCAAGCACTACAAGAAGATAGGACTTCTTCCCAGCGACTTCAGGTATGCTGCCGTGGTAGCACAGCTGACGTAGCCGGAGCAAATCAGCCATGGCTGATCTGGCTGCGCTTATGGCCCGTGCGTCTGACGCGTCGAAGCAGCTGGCCAAGGTCAGAAATGAAGGCAAGAGGATAGTCGTCGTAACCCACATAGACGCGGACGGGCTCTCGAGCGGCTCCGTCGCCTTCCACGCGCTGGCGCGGAGCGGCGCAATCTCGTCCGTGAGGGCGATACCTGACCTCGACCACAGGGCGCTCGAGTCCCTCAAGGCCGACCGCTTCGACTTTTACCTGTTCACGGACCTCGGTTCCGGGATGATCCCCGAGCTCGAAAAGGCGTTCGGGGAGAACTTCCTCATCGTCGACCACCACCAGCTTCCTCCCGAGCAGGCCTCCAGTCCGAACGTCCTCAACGCATGGGGCTTCGGCTACGATGGCGGCACCGAAGCGTCCTCTTCGACGATGGCCTACATGCTCGCGCTCGCCCTCGACGACAAGAACCGGGACCTTTCGCCTCTCGCCGTCATCGGCGCCCTCGGCGACCGTCAGGATGGGGGTGAGGGACGTTCCCTGACAGGGCTGAACAGGAAGGCCCTGGACGACGCGGTGAGCATAGGGGCGGTCGATGTCACCAAGGACTTCCTCTTCCACGGAAGAGAGACCAGACCGGTTCACGAGGCGATAGCCTTGACGTACGCGCCCTTCATCCAGGGGCTGTCTGGCGCGAGAGACTCTACACTCGCCGCGCTCTCCGGCGCGGGGCTCCCCCTGAAGGAAAGAGGAAGGTGGAGGAGCCTCTCCGAGCTGTCGACGGAGGAGAAGCAAAAGCTCCTTGAGGTCCTCACGGTGTACATGGGGTCAGCGGCCGGAGCGGACGCGGCCATCTCCTCGCTCATAGGCGAAGTCTATTCCCTGAGGTTCGAGGACTCGCTTACCCCTCTGCGCGACGCCCGCGAGTTCGCGACCCTCCTCAACGCCTGCGGCAGGATGGACGCCACGGACGTGGGGGTGGCCATCTGCTTGGGTGACCGCGGCGCCGCGCTCACGGACGCCATGAGACTGGTTTCGGAGTACAGGACGAAGCTGAACAAAGCGATCCAGACCCTTCAGTCAGGCGAAAAGATGATGGCGCACGGGAACGTCATGGTCGTGATCGGCGACGACTTCATCGAGGAGAGGATGACTGGCTCGATCTCCTCCCTCCTCGCCTCCTCCGACAGGTACCGCGACAAGATGGTCCTGGTGAGGGCGCGGTCCGGAGAGACCGAGATCAAGTTCTCGTCGAGACTGGGCGACGCGTTCGCGAAGGAGGTCAACCTCGGGTTGATCCTCAAGGAAGCTGCTGAGAAGGTCGGCGGAGTAGGCGGCGGCCACAGCATGGCAGCGGGCGCGAAGGTACCCGCGGCCCGAAAGGACGAGTTCACGGCCGTGGTGGTGGGGAAGATATCCGGATGAAGCTCACCCTCGAGCTTATCATCGTCTGCGGCTCTCCACAGGAGGCCCTCTCGCTGCAGGAGACCCTCGCGCCCGACAACAAGTCGGTGCCGAAAGACCAGTCTTTCTCCTCCGCTGCCGATGGCAGGGACCTTCGATTCCTGATAAGCTCGGCGAGACCGTCGGGGTGCCTCTCTTCCGCTTCGAGCATCCTCACAGACGTGGGGCTCTTCCAGGACGTCTGGTCACTAACGGCATGATTATCTCCCGGAACACCGGAGGGGTGGCCACAAGATGCTGGACGCGAAGCTGCTGAGAGAGAGCCCGGACGTCATTCGGAACGACCTGAGGCGCAGAGGATGGAACGACCACCTCTCCTTGGTCGACGAAGCGATCAAGCTCGACAAGCGGTGGAGGGAGCTGAAGGCAGAGGCGGACGAGATGCGGCACAGGCAGAACCAGCTCACCGACGAGATCGCCCGTCTGAAGAGGGAAGGCAAGCCGATCGACGACAAGCTGGCCGACGTCAAGGGTATCCCGGCGGAAATCAAACAGATGAAGGCAGAGGAGGACGCGGCGCAGGCGAGGGTGAGGGAGATACTCATGGACCTGCCCAACATACTCGACGAGTCGGTACCTGCCGGCAAGGATGACAGCGATAACGTGACTATACGGACATTCGGGAAGCCTCCAGTCTTCGACTTTAAGCTTCGTGACCACATCGACATCCTTTCCAGTCTCGGTATGGTCGATGTAGAGCGGGCTGCCAAGATCTCTGGCGCACGGTTCTTCTTCCTGAAAGGGGACGCGCTCCTGCTCGAGCAGTCGATAATGCGGTATGCGCTCGACACTCTCGTCAAGAGGGGGTTCACTGCGGTCGGGCCTCCCCTCATGATGAACAGGGCGGCCTACGCAGGTGTGGTCGACCTGAAGGACTTTGGGCCGGTCATCTACAAGGTCGAGGGCGACGACCTGTACCTCATAGCGACCTCCGAGCACCCGCTGGTCGCCCAGCACATGGACGAGATACTCGACGCTGCGTCGCTCCCGATAAAGTACTGCGGCTTCAGCCCCAACTTCCGGGTCGAGGCGGGGGCGCACGGCAAGGACACCAAGGGGATCTTCAGGACGCATCAGTTCTACAAGGTCGAGCAGGTGGTCTTCGCCAGGCCCGAGGACAGCTGGCGTATACACGAGGAGCTCATAGGGAACGCAGAGGCCATCTTCCAGAGCCTCGGCATCCACTACCGCGTGGTGAACGTCTGTACCGGCGACATGGGGACGGTCGCAGCGAAGAAGTACGACCTCGAAGCGTGGATGCCTGGCCAGCAGAAGTTCCGCGAGATGGTCTCGTGTAGCAACGTCACCGACTACCAGGCGCGAAGGCTCATGATACGGTACCGCGAGAAGACCTCTGACGAGTCAAGGATGGTCCACACCCTGAACTCGACCGCCGTCACCACGAGGGCGCTCGTCGCTGTCATCGAGAACTTCCAGCAGTCGGATGGCTCGGTGCGGATACCCGCGCCTCTTGTACCCTACATGGGTGGCAAAGAGAGGATGGGGTAGGCTGTGGGTTTTTAAGTCGGAGAAATGGGGGGCGCCTCTTAGCTTGGTAAAGAGAGCGACGGGCAAGGTCAAGGACAAGTGGAAGGCGAAGCAGTGGGTCACAGTCCTGGCCTCACCCTCGTTCGGCAACGCCCCGATAGGCAGGGTACCGCTCACCGACACCGAGAGGTCCGGAGGGAGGGTCGTCGAGACCACGCTCTACGACATCCTGAAGCAGGACCCGCAGCATTACAGCTTCAAGCTCTACTTCCAGATCGACAAGGTCGAGGGAGAGACCGCATACACGGTCCTAAAGGGCCACGAATACTCCCGTGAGTACCTCAGGAGCCTCATGCGCAGGGGCTCTTCCATGTCCGACTTCATCAAGGACTACACCACGAAGGATGGATACATCGTCCGCGTCTATTGCGTAGCGCTCTCACAAGGACGGATGAACTCTTCAAAGAAGCACGAGATAAGAGTGGTGATGGACCGGATCATCTCGGAGAGGTCAGCGTCCTTGACCTACGACCAGTTCGTCCAGGAGACGGTACTCCAGAAGGTCGCTTCCGACGTCTACAACGAGGCGAAGAAGGTCACGAGGCTCAGGCACGTAGGCGTCAGAAAGACGAAGCTGGTCAAGAAGCCGGCGACCGACCAGGTGCCGGCCCCCGCTCCACCGGTCGAGGCAATAGCCGCTCCCGCCGCGTAGAGGTCTCCTCTTTCCCCGTTCCTGACAAAGAGATAAATCTCCAGCTCTCTCCTTGATTCCGTCTTGAAAGTCGAGTGCCCGCACTGCCACAGCCTCTTCAGGGTCGTCACCGAGAGCAAGGAGCTTGTCGAGGACAATCCGGAGGAGGACTTCAGGGAAGGAGTGAAAGGCAAGGTTGAGGAGGCGCTGGACGATATCATCCCGACCGGGCCTCCCGGGATTGGCATAGGCGGGCGCGCTCCTGGTTCTTTCGGTAAG
>JASHPA010000048.1 GCA_030038365.1 Nitrososphaerales archaeon | reverse complement strand
CGACGCGGGGATGACGCCGCGTGGGTTGCTCGCGCTGGCGAGGCCGGACGGGATGCGGGCGCTCGCCTGACCGTCCCGCTCCGCCCGAGAAACCATCTGCCTGAGCCAGCGAGAGGAATCGGCCCCTCAAGAAGGCGAGCCATGATGCGCGTTGGCGGTTATATGCATCAAGTGGGCTTTCCTGCATGGAAGGCGGCACCCCTAGGAAGCACAGAAGCCTGGAAGACCGAATAAGGATTTACGACGGCACGAAAGACCTGAGGTCGCGGGGAAAGACGTATCCACAGATTGCAGCCGAGCTGGGCATCAGCCTCGACGAGGTCGGCTACTGGCTTCGAGCCAACCCTCCCCACGTACAGAGATACATCCCGGATCTGACGCCGCGACCCGAACTCGCGTACCTGGTAGGCGCGTATCTTGGTGACGGCAGGACCGCGGGTCCCAACGACAAGAAGGTAAGATTCCATGTCGCGGACGCAGCGTTCGCAAAGATTCTCAATGAACTAACCGCCGCGATACTGCGAACGCAGCCGAGAAAGGTGACGGTCGATAGCGGATTTCTGTCCGTCGTTTATGACTCAGCAGCGCTCTACGATTATCTCCAGCAGCCCGTCGGGAATCTCGTGCCTCTCGTCGAAGCTTTTCCGGAGAAATTCCTACAAGGATTCTTCGACGCGGAGGGATACGCGAGTCCCAGCTTGAACCACAGAAGAAGATTATTTTTGGGGATAGTCGTAGGTGCTGCAAACACCAATCAGGGGTATCTCGAGCGCATTGGTTTACTCCTAACGTCGCTGGGGATTGAGTGGAGATTTCGCACGACGCACAAAGCTGGAGAACCCATGACTATTCGGGGAAGGACCTTCATACGAAAAAATGAGGTTCGACATATCATTATCTTTACCAAAGATAGTCTGCAACGATATCATGAACGGATTGGATTCTCCATACCCGAGAAGATGGCGAAGCTCAGTGACATGATCGCGGTCTCAACCAGCATGAGTCGGGCCGAAGGATACGACTGGTTTGTCTCCCATTACGAGAGTCGAAATCGCAGGTGGTACAGGCAGTAATGTGAGATTATTTTACAATATCAGAGCAAATAGTGAAATAATCGACGTCCCGCGGGTCGGAGACTCAGAACCTTTCGGTCCTTTTGAGCCGACGACGCTCCGGTTTCTGTGGCCTAATAGGCTGAATGGGTCAGCCGAGAGCCGACGCCTACAGCCGGAAGCTTTTGGCTCCGGTTTGGATCTACCAGGCTGAGCTACCGCGGGACGGGAGGCAAGCCCGAAATCCGTTTCTTAAGTATTTCCGGGACGAGACGGACGCAGTTTCTGCCGAGTGCGCGCGAGGCCGAGCGCCGCCAAGGCTCTTTGGACCTCCTCTCGCGATGAGGCGCCCTTTACAAGGACACCACCGCTCTTGAAGAGCGAGATGCTGAGAGCCCCGACCCTGACCATCGCGACAGAGCCCCCGAGTAGGTGCCCCGCGCCGAGGCTGCGGACGACCTTCGTGAACGATCTGGGCTCGAAGGCCCGGGCCACATAGAACTCGCTGCCCCCGCAGAGCTGTATGGGAGCATATTCCTTCGGAGGCGAAGGCGACCGCCCGCAGGCTCCGCAGTCAGGCCGCTTGGCTACGGCGACCGTCCTCGACTCCCCCGTTCTGCCGTCGAAGAAGACCACCTTTCCGATCAGGGAAGGTGGCAGGCCTGCGAGGATCTTGATCGCTTCCAGAGAACCTGCAGAACCCGACTCCGAGGTGATGGACGCCAGCGCCCCGGCTTCCTCGCAGGAGGGGACGGGGTCGCGGATTCCTGAAGGGAACAGACACTCCAGGCAGGCGGAGCGGGGTGCCCAGAAGGTGCCGGCCGAAGCGTCCCATCCTGTGGCTCCCGTGTGCACGAGGGGGACGCCCTTCTCGACGCAGGCCCTGTTGAGGGCGAGCCTCGACGGCAGGTTGTCCAGACAGTCTGCGGCCAGGTCGGCCCTGCCCAGAACGCGGTGGCTGTTCAGGTCATCCAGACTGTCGACGTCGAACTCTATCTTCACGCCGGGGACGCGCTCCCTGAGAAAGGCCGCGGCGGCCTCGGCCTTGGCCATTCCGACGTCCGCGAGCGAATAGACCGGTTGCCTGTGGAGATTCTCCGTCGATACCACGTCCCTGTCGACGAGCGTCAGGTGGCCTACCCCCGCCAGCGCCAGTTGCGTGGCCACTGTGCTGCCCGTGCCCCCGAGCCCGGCGACAAGCGCCCGCGACCCTGCCAGCCTCCTCTGCGCCACCGGTCCAAAGCCATCGAGGGAGAGCTGGCGCGAGAAGTAGCGCCTGTCGAAGCTCAAAGGGAGACTGAAGGACGGAGAACGGCTTTTAAAGTCCGCGGGAAGGGCGGTGGGAAGAGATGAGCGAGGAAGCTCCCAGAAAGAAGGCAGCGAAGAAGAAGGCCGCCAAGCCCAGGGCCACCAGGAAGAAGTCTGAGCCGAAGCAGGAGACGGAACAAGCCGAAGCTCCGTCCCCCGCCGTGAAGCTTGGTCCGTCACCGCACGCCGTCGTGCTCTCCCGCTACGAGGGAGACATGCACGAGAGACGTGGCAAGGGGTTCTCCTTCGGCGAGCTCGCCTCGGTCGGTCTGAACAAGGTCATGGCGCTGGGACTGGGCGTCCCGGTGGACATCCGGAGAAGGTCGACGCTTGAGGGCAACGTGAGCGCGCTGAAGGGCTGGTACCAGCCGCCTCCGAAGAAGGCGAAGGAACCCAGGGCAGAGAGTCCCAAGCCGGCCAAGACAAAGAAGAAAAGGGCAGCGAAGAAGCCGGCGAAGAAGGAAGAGGCCTAATCGTTCTTCGTCCGCGCGTGATGAAAGAGATACTGCTGGGCGTATCCCGCATACTCGCCGAAGTATTCCCTGGCGATCGATGAGACCTGCTCATAGGTCGCCTCCGACAGGCTCGTCTGCCCGGCGACCTTCGAGGCGAGCTTGCTCCCGACATCTCCCCTGAAAAGCGTTGGGTACTCGGTCGCCAGCACCCGGGCCATCCAGACGTCTATCGGGAAGGCCGAGTTCTTGTCGCAGGAGAAGAGGAGGACGCAGTCGGCGACCTTGGGCCCGATGCCCATGAGGGTCTTCTTGCCGAGCACCTCCTCGGTCAGCAGCTCCTTGGCCCTCGCGTAGTCGTGGAGGCGGAGCTCCTCGAGGTCGATGTAACCACTATCGACCAGCTCGCTGATGTTCTTCACGTACCTGGCCCTGTATCCCAGGCCGCAGGCCTCGAGGTCGGCCGATGTGGCCCTCGACAGGGCGTCCGGCGACGGGAAGAGGAAGAACTCCTGACCGTCGAACGCGACCTTCTCGCCGTATCGCTGGCAGATGTTGGAGATCATCCCCTTGATGCGCGGGATGTTCGAGTTCGTGGCGATGACGAAAGAGAGGAGGCATTCCCAGACGTCCTGTCTCATGATCCGGAGGCCGTAGAATGTCTGGACTGCGGAGGTGATGTAGCTGTCTTTCATGACGGACGCGAGGATCTTCTCGAGGTCCTCTCCGAGGCCGAAGTAGCGATAGACTGCCTGCGTATCGAGAACGTCAGAGCTGGAGGAACACACGAGGGACGTGCCATCCTGCCTGACCTTGAGGACGCCCTTGCCCACGACGCCGTACCAGAAGTTGCCGTCCGAACGCCACCTGAAGGCCTGACCGCTATCGAGGGTGTAGGGAAGGCTGAAGGGGAGACCTTCGGTGTTGACGGTGAACTCGGGCATCGCCAGCCAAAATGGCGTCTGGTCAGTATAAAGAGATGACCCGCGGAGATTCTGTAAGGTCTTTTACACGGAATCGGTTTAGTCCTCGACCCCGTAGTCGGCAAAGGAGACTCCATTCCCTCTCAGATTGACAGCCTTGAATCCGATGGTTCGAATATCATCTACCCTTGCATCTATCGTGTTCTCGAAGAGAAGGGTATAATCACTCAAGACGAATGGGAGCAGAGGATTAAGAAGAACCTGAAGGGGTAAACACTCAACTCAGTTCGGACAAATCCTTAATTCAGACAAAACACCAGTTTTGGGCTTGACCGTAGTTGACTCAAAATCGACGTAGCAACGGTCGTCTTGCGGTCTCAATTCTAGTAGCGGGTTTGGTGATAGCTACTGCTATTTTCGCTTCAGCTTATCTCAGTCCCTCTCGGACAATAACCGAAATCGTCGCGTCGACATCGAGCACCACTGGAACGTCTCAACTTTACCAGCTGGAGTTCTCGCAAGAGTCTAATTGTTTCTATGGGGATTGGTTCGTACCTTGGGCGGTTGTACTGAACGGCACGATGGTCGTCCAGCCATCGAACGCCACGGTTTCTCCCTATACGAACGGCACAGGACCCGGCACCGGATTCGGACGCACCTCCGACGGCAACCTCTCAACCATCTGGTTCTCGGTCGCGGACGGAACTTACAGCTACAAGATACTCCCGAGGTATGCTCTAGGGTCAGAGCAATCCGGCAATGTGACCATTGATGGAAGCAACGTCGTGGTGCAAGTCTACGCATTTGTCGAAGCGGAGGGCTGTTCCAGTACCAGCACCAGCGCTTAGAATGAAGTTTTAGCCGTGCAAAAGACTTTACAGAATCACCCGCGGACTAGTTATCTTTCTCGGGTTTCTTCCTCGACAGTACCAAGCCGATCAAGCCCGCGCCCAGCAACCCTATCCCCAGCACCGTGGCAGCCTGAGGAGATGCCTTTGTCAACTGGTCTAGAATGTTTACTGCGTCGGAAAGGGAGGCAGTCACGGGCGCGATGTAGCTATCGGCCGCGTTCACCGCGTCGGTGAGTGCTGCCACGGCGGGCGCCACGTATGAACCCGCCACTTTCACGGCGTCTGACAGAATCGCCGTGACGGGAGCCTTGTACGTGCCGGAGACATTCACAGCGTCGGAGAGCTGGGCGTTGGCCGAGAGAGCGTTCGTGCCGGTCGCGTTCACCGAGTCTTGGAGAGTGAGCTGAACCGTGATCCCCTGGGTACCCTGAGGGTCTACATGTAGCGTGTACACAGGCTGGATGCAGGTCCCGGAGCACGTTTCCCCGCCGGGGAGGAGGGTGTCGTTGAACACCACGAAGTAGGTACCCGAGGGGACAGCGGAGCTGATTGCTATCGTCACCGTAAATGTTCCCGTTGGTGGTGCGCTCTGCCAACCGATCGGGTTGAAGGAGACCGATATGCCCTCCGGGTTCCCTGCGACTATCGCCGAGGGGTAATCCGCTTCGTCGTCGTGCCCCGTGATCACGGGGGTGAGGACAGAGGTCAGGGTCCCGCCGGTCCCGGCCTGGACCGCGCCTGCGCTGGGGCTGAGGCTCAGGCCCTTGACAACATCAGGGATGGGCGGCTGCTTGACGGACGTAGTAGTGGATAATGAACTAGTGGAGCTGCTGGAGGAGGACGAGGAAGAAGACGTCGAGGAGGTCGATGTCGAAGAGGAGGAGAACGAACTTGACGATGAAGATGAAGACGATGACGACGAAGATGATGAAGAGGAGCTGGATGATGAGGATGAACTCGAAGCAGACGAAGAGGAGGAAGATGACGATGAACTAGAAGTTGTTGAGGTCGCCGGGCAGCCAGGAGCCGACGGGGATTCCGAGCATGCGCTCTGAGAGGAAGTCGGGCCGACAGTCACCCCGCCAGTCGTAACGATCGTCAGACTGGACTCGAAACTTACCTGGGCAGAATCCGGGGCACCCGTGGAATACAGAGGGTCGCACAAGTATGGATTGTTGCATTCCACGCCGTCCTGCGCACTCACCGAGTTCCCCAGGTATACCTCCCAGCTGACCGACTCTCCGCTCGTGACGGAACTGGCGGGCGTCAGACTGCCGTTCATGGAAAACGGTTCGGTAGCAGTCAGGATGTCATAGGTCGTCGTCCCGCTACCTCCCGGCGGAGCCACGGTACAGCTAGATGTCGCAGAATCGTACCCGCCTCCACACGAAACGGAGTCCTCGCCATCAACAGCGCCGCCGGTCGTAAGAATAGTCAGCTGAGGTATTATCTCCGCAGACGCCCCGTTCTCAGCGTTTGTGGCAGTGGATCCATATTGGACGGTTGCCGTGGCTGACCCGGTGAAGTTGTAGTCGAACGATATGCACGGCGAGAGGTCCGTGGTAGACCCGGAGCAGCTGCCACTGAAGACTGCGGAGTCTATGATTTCGGGCTCCAGTTCCTCGCCGCAGGGTCCGGAAGCCTCTTGGTTGTTGGTAGCACTGGCGGTCCCGGACGTCGTCTCGGTTACCGCGCTTGCGGTCCCCGATTCAGTGAAGGAGCAGGCCTGGCCATTGGCGGTGTTGTTGCCTGACCCAGAGTCGGAGCCGCTCGCCGCCGCGTAACCTGAACCACCGACCGGTCCAGATGTAAGATAAATCTCTGAAGTGAACGTCCCGCTCTGGCTGAGGGCACGAGGCAGCGCACTCGTGAGCAAGAGCGCGATTACGACAACCGAGGAGACGACGGCTGCGAGTCTGCGTCCCGAAGCCTTCCGAACCAACGCCGTAGGCCGCGTCAAGTTCTCATCTCCGACTGACCGGGGACGACCGAGAACTCAGCGGCGAGGATGATGCCGACGATGAATAGACCCGTCACATAGGCTAG
>JASHPA010000047.1 GCA_030038365.1 Nitrososphaerales archaeon | reverse complement strand
GGGAGGGACCAGTCGCCTCTCGGCGACTATCCTGCATCTGTCGGGGACGAAGTTCACCGCCACGCCGCCCTCGATGATGCCGACGTTCACCGTCGGTGCGCCTAGGAGGGGATGTTTCTTTCCCTTCGCCAATTTCTCCCCGTATTCCCGAAAGGCCTCGACGACGGTGCTCATGCCCGTTATCGCACTCTTCCCCTCCCATGGGACGCTCGAATGAGCAGACCTGCCGAACGTCATCACCTCGAAGCGGACCACCCCCTTGTGACAGACGCACACCTCCAGACCCGTAGGCTCGGCGACGATGCCTAGGTCCGCTTTCAGTCCCTTCCTGACCAGGAACCCCGTCCCTATGGAACCGCCTACCTCTTCGTCGGCGGCCGCCTGGAACACGAGCTTTCCGGAGAGCTTCTTCCTGTTCCTCATCACCGCGTCGGCCGCGACCATCATCGCGGCGACCCCTCCCTTCATGTCGGCGGCGCCTCTGCCGTAGACCCTCCCGCCTTCGATCGACCCGCCGAAGGGCTCTTTGGTCCACCCGTTCCCCACAGGGACGACGTCGGTGTGTCCGTTCAGGACAAGCGTCCTGCCTCCGGGGACGTCCCCCTCGATCAGCGCCTGGACGTTCGTCCTCCCGGGTACTTCCTCGAGCAGTGACGACTTGATCCCCCGCTTCCCCAGCCAGGACCGGATGAACTCGCAAATCTCCCGTTCCTCCCCGGGAGGGTTCACCGTGGGGATCCGGACGAGGTCCGAGGTGAGGCGGCCTACGTCGTCTTTCCTCACCGCTGCGAGAAGGTCAGCAGATAGAGGGCGCTCCACGGGACAGACCAGACGTCCGCGAGCGATAAAACCTGTCTCTTTTTTCTTCAAGCCTTATATCGCTGTTGCGGCGGAGCGGCCGAGCTAGAAAGGATGCCCAAGGTCCGTCGTGGTGCCGCCAAGGCTGCGAAAGCACCCCGTGGGAAGAACCCGAAGAAGCCCGATGCCGTCGCGAAAAAGCAGAGAAACGGTCTCGAGGCTGCGCTCATAGTCTACAACTTCATCGGTTCGGCGCTTGGTCCGAGGGGCTCGTACAAGATGATGGTCAAGAACGACAACTTCGTCAGGCCCGTGATGGTCACGAAGGACGGTTACGAGGCGCTGAACAGGCTGGAGATAGAGCACCCCGTGGCGAAAGTGATGATGGAAGCCGGGAAGTGGATGCACTTCACGATAGGAGATGGCTCGATAACTTCCATCGTCCTGGCGGGCGCGCTCCTCAGGAGAGCGGAGGCGCTGATGCAGGTGGAGGTCCACCCCTCGTTGATAGCCGACGGCTACTATCAGGCCCATGACAAGGCACAGGAGATAATGAGGTCGCTCGCCCGGAAGTTCGATGTGGAAGACAGGGAGAGCGTACTGCAGCTCGCCCGGACCTCGCTAGAGACGAAGCTCTCCCCCGAAGACGCCGCGTTCCTTGCCCCGATGGTGGCAGACGCAGTGGGAAGGATCAAAGATTACAATGAGCACGGCGTCTTCATCGACCCGGACCAGATCGATGTCATCAAGAAGATAGGCGGCACGCTCCAGGACTCGCAGCTCATCAGCGGCGTCGGGCTCTGGAGGGAACCGACCCGCTACTGGATGCCCTACGACATCCGTGACGCGAGGATCGCCTTCATCAGCGAGGAGCTCCAGACACGACTCATCTTCGTCTCGCCGATATTCAGACCGGAGATACGAATCAAGGACCCCGCCAAGATGAAGGAGTTCAAGGACGAGGAGAGGAGGATGCTCATGCAGAAGATCGACCCGGTCATCAAGACCGGGGCGAACGTCATAGTCTCGTCAAAGACCTACGACGACTACGTCCAGGTCGCGCTGGGCAGGATGGGGATAATGGCCATCAGGAAGGCCATAGAGTCGGATCACAAGAGGCTCGCCAAGGCGTGTGGAGGCAAGATACTGGCAGAGTGCGCCAATATCACCAGGGAAGACCTCGGGTACGCGGGGCACATCTTCGTCAAGAACCTGGAGGGGGACAACTGGATCTTCTTCGAGGGATGCAAGGACCCCAAGGCGCTCTCGTTCCTGATCAGGGGCAGCTCGTCGAACGTGGTCGAGGCGGTAGGAAGCGCGATAAAGAGCGCGATAAACTGCATCGACAGGGCGACGCGGGACGGGATGGTCTACCCGGGTGGGGGGGCGCTGGAAGCCGAGGTGGCGCTGAGGCTCAAGGACTGGGCTAGGACCCTGTACGGCAAGCAGCAGCTCGCAGCCACCAGGTACGCGGAGGCGCTCGAATCGATCCCCACGATGCTCGCGAAGAGCGCAGGGCTGAAACCTCTCGACTCGATGATCAAGGTGCGAAGCGAGCACGCGAGAGGCAGGTCATCATATGGTGTGGACGTCATCCGGATGAAACTCGCTGACATGAAGAATAGCGGGGTGGTCGACGTGCTGGCCGTCAAGTCCCAGATACTAAAGACTGCCACGGAGACTGCCATCACCATGATAAAGGTCGACGGTGTCTTCTCCCAGCCGAAGTTCATCCCCACGAGGAAGAAGCACCCCGGTCCCGGCGGCCAGAGGGTGACCGCGCCGATGCATGATCCCGACTACCACCCGCCCGCCGAAGTGCGGAAGTTCATGCCTGAGACCTGGTAGCTCCGAAGACTAAAATCCACCCGACGGCGCCGCGACGGAGATGGGCTCGGCCCTCAGGGTAGCAGTAATCGGCCTCGGGATGTGGGGGGAGAAGCATCTCCAGGCTCTCAAGGCCAACCCCGACGTCGAGGTCGTCGCTCTCTGCGACTCCAACAGGGGGCGCGCGAGGTCCATGGGGTCGAAATACAGGGTGAAGAAGACGTACACCGACTTTCGGGAGATGCTCCGCACCGAACGGCTCGACGCGGTGCACGTAGTGACCCCCGAGCCCGCGCACCGTGAGCCCGTGGTAGAGGCGGCCGCCAAGGGACTGGCGGTGCTTGTCGAGAAGCCGCTCGCGACCAAACTAGAGGACGCTGACGCGATGATCGAGGCGGCGGAGAAGAACAGGACGATACTCATGGCCGGGCACATCCTGCGATGGGACACGCGCTACGCGATGGTGAAGGATTCGATAGAGAGGGGAGACGTGGGCAGGATAGCCTCGATCTCCGCGAGGCGTTCCGTGACGAGGGCAGAGGCGCCCACGTTCCTCGTGCGCTCGACCCCTGTCATGCAGCTCGGGATACACGACATCGACCTGATCCTGTGGTACACGCGGGCGCGCGTCAAGAAGGTCTACTGCGTCTCCTCCAGGCTGCTGGACTTCAAGTACCCTGACTGCACCGTATCGGTCCTTCAGTTCGAGGACGGGGGCCATGCGCTGGTGCAGAACTCGTTCTCGCTCCCCGACACCATGCCCTTCCCCGTGGGCGCCAGGATGGAGATCGTCGCGCAGAAGGCGTACACAGTGATCGACGTCTCCCAGCAGTCGCTGTTCGTAGCCGACGGCGAGGGTTACAGGATACCGGACACGACACTGATCCCGGTCGTCCGAGACGAGATGTCGGGGACCCTCCGCGCCGAGGTCGACTATTTCGTGCGGTGCGCCACTTCGGGGAAGCAACCCACGATAATCAAGCCTGCAGAGTCCCGCGAGGCGCTGAAGGTCGCGCTGGCGTGCGAAAGGTCGATGGCCGAATCCAGGCCCGTCTACCTGGACTAGGGGAAGCTAAGATATCGCGGACTCGGTCTTCCTGTCGAACAGGTGCATGTTGTCCGGGTTGATCTTCACGGTGATCGAGTCCATCATCTTCCCGCTGAAGTTAGCGGGAGCGACGAATTTGTAGATCGACTCTCCGAGCTTCACGTCCACCAGCGTCTCGACGCCGAGCGGCTCGACTGCATAGATTTCACCCTTGAAGACCCCGTCGCCGCTTGTCGCCGTGGTCTGGCTGATGTCTTGCGGGCGCACGCCGACGACGAGCTCGCCGTCTGTCGTCATCTTCGTTATCTTGTCCGCCAGGTCCTTATCGACGGTTATCGTGAAGTAGTCGTTGCCGACCGTCCCGTGGCCGTTCACGGCCTTGTACGTGCAGTTGAAGAAGTTCATCGGTGGCGTCCCCATGAACCCTGCGACGAACAGGTTCGCCGGCCTGTGGAAGACGTCGAGCGGCTCGCCTATCTGCGAGAT
>JASHPA010000046.1 GCA_030038365.1 Nitrososphaerales archaeon | reverse complement strand
ATAATCTTCCCCGGGCTTACCATCCTGATAATATCACTCGGATTCAACCTTCTGGGCGACGGGATACGCGATATCTTCGACCCGAGGCTGAGGAGATAAGAGACCCCTGTCGAGCGACCCGAGCGATATCCTGACTGTGAGAGACCTCCGCGTCGACTTCCACACCTACGCGGGCGACGTCAAGGCGCTGGACGGTGTCAACTTCTCGGTGCGCAAGGGAGAGGTCCTGGGCCTTGTCGGCGAATCGGGCAGCGGCAAGTCGGTAACGGCCCTCTCGATAGAGGGGCTGCTGCCGCAGAACGCGGAGGTGCTGGCGGGACAGGTCCTCCTCGACGGCTCGGACCTCCTCAAGCTCAAGAACAGGGACATCAGGGAGGCGCGCCTCAAGGACATCGCGATGGTCTTCCAGGACCCGACGACCTACCTGAACCCCGTCCTCACGGTCGGCACCCAGATCACCGAGATCCTGTCGAGCGACAGGGCCCTTTTCTCGCCCGAGCTGGTCAAGAGCCGTCTTGAGGAGATCGACCGTCTGGCCAAGAAAGGTCCGCTCCCTCCTCAGCTGGAACTCGAGAAGGAGCAGCTGAAGGCGCTGCCTGCGGGCGTCAAGCTCGGCAGGAGGGAATTCGACAGGCTCTCAAAGCTGTATGCGATAGGCATCCTGCGAGAGGTCCGTCTCCCTGAGCCCGAACGCATCTTCAGCAGCTACCCGTTCGAGCTTTCCGGCGGGATGAAGCAGCGCGCCATGATCGCGATGGCGCTCGCTCGCAGGCCGAAGGTCTTCCTGGCCGACGAGATAACGACGGCCCTTGACGTGACGGTCCAGGCGCAGATCCTGAAGCTCCTAGTCGAGCTGAAGACTGAGATAGACACCTCGATAATCCTCATCACGCACGACCTGGCCGTGGTCGCGGAGGTCTGCGACAGGGTCGCCGTGATGTATGCCGGCAACATAGTCGAGGTAGCCTCCGTCAAGGAGCTCTTCAAGCACCCGCTCCATCCGTACACGCAGGGGCTGCTGGCATCGATCCCCCGCCCCGACTCGTCCGCCGGACAACTCTCGTCGATAGAAGGCTCCGTCCCGAACCTCATCACCCCGCCCAGCGGCTGCCGCTTCCATCCCAGGTGCCCGAAAGCCTTCGAGAAGTGTCCCCTGAGCAAGCCCCCTTTGATAGAGCCGACCCCCGGTCACTTTGTGGAGTGTTTCCTCTATGGCGGTTGAGACGGCCCAGAGCGAGAGCTACCTCGTCCAGACGGTAGATCTCTACAAGTCCTTCCCGATCCGTGGCGGCCTCTTCGGACGCACCGTCGCGCGGGTCCGTGCGGTGGACGGTGTCACCCTCGGCGTCAATCGCGGAGAGACGCTGGGCATAGTGGGCGAGTCCGGCTGCGGGAAGACGACGCTGAGCCGCACGGTCCTGCGCCTGCTGCAGCCGACGAAGGGCAGTGTAATCTTCGACGGCACCGATATATCGAACCTCAAGGGGCCCGCCCTGCAGGCGTTCAGGCGACGGATGCAGATGGTCTTCCAGGACCCGTACGCCTCGCTCGACCCGAGGCAGAGCGTCAGGTCGGCGCTCATGGAGCCGATGGTCATACACGGCATAGGGACGAGCCAGAGGGAGAGGAAGGCGGCCACCGAGAAGCTCGTCGCTATGGTCGGCCTGAACCCCGACCACCTTTCACGGTTCCCCCACGAGTTCTCGGGAGGGCAGAGGCAGAGGATAGCGATAGCCCGGGCGCTCGCGGTGAACCCTGAGTTCATCATCCTGGACGAGCCCACCTCCTCTCTCGACGTCTCGGTCCAGGCCCAGATCCTGAACCTCCTGAAGCGCCTGCAGAGCGAGCTCAACCTGACCTTCATGTTCGTCTCACACAACCTCGCCGTGGTCAGGCAGATGTGCCACCGGACAGCCGTGATGTACCTGGGCAGGGTCGTCGAGCTTGGGCCCACCGAGCGACTGTTCCAGAACCCGAAGCACCCCTATACCAAGGCGCTCCTCTCCTCAGTGCCTCTGCCGGACCCAGACAAGAGGAAGGAGCTGGTGGTGCTCGAGGGCGACGTGCCGAGTCCGGTGAACATCCCTACGGGATGCAGGTTCCGTCCCCGCTGCGCGTTCGCGACAGGCAAGTGCGCCGAGGTGGCTCCGCCGCTGGTCGAGATCGAGCACGGCCACTTCGTGGAGTGCCTCTACGACATCGACTTCGACACGAGGCGGCAGGTCGAGATATCCTCTACCTGATGTAGCTGGCCAGGACGACGAAGACAAGGATGACCAGTATCATTATCACGAGCGGAAGGGCGACGGTCTGCAGCATCGCGATGAAGAGTGCCAGGTAATCCTTCCAGCCCAGATGATGGCTCCTCTCGGGCCCGTCCTCTTCCCCTTCGGGCATGAGAAAGCGGGGGACGTCCCACTAATTAGCCTTCACGCGGGCCCCTCAGACATCTTTAACTACGGTAGACGGCGCCGACCTCCGAGATATCCGACCATGTTGATGATCCCAGGACCGTCAGACCCGGAGCCGGAGGTTCTCGCAGAGCTATCGCTCCCGATACTCCCGCACTACGGCGACAAGTGGATGGCCGTCTATACCGAGACGACGTCCCTGATGCAGAAGGTGTTCAAAACCAAGAGCGAGGTCCTGATACCTCCCATCCCCGGGCAGCTAGCGGTCGAGATGGCCGCCGTCAACCTTGTCGGCAAGGGCGACGACGCCGTGGTCTGCTCGAACGGGGTCTTCTCCCAGAACATCGTCGACGCGATCAGGGCCATCGGCGCCAATCCGGTCGAGGTCGTCGCCGAGTTCGGGAAGGGCCACACCCTCGAGATGGTCAAAGCGGTGGTCGACGGGCTGAAGGACCCGGCGGGCAAGCCCATCTTCCTGGTCCACAACGAGACCTCGACGGGGGTGCTGGTCAACCCGGCTGAGATATTCCGCTACTGCAAGAGCAAGGGGATGTTCACGATCCTCGACTCGATATCGGCCGTCGGAGGCACCGACCTCCGCGCCGACGAGTGGAACGTAGACTACGTGATAGGCTACGCCAGCAAGGCCCTCGGAGGCGTAAACGGGGTGGTGCCCGTCGCGGTCTCGCCCGCCGTGTGGGAGGCCGCCAAGAAGAGGAAGGGGACCGTCCACAGCCCTTTCCTCGACCTCAATGCCTGGCGGGAGGCGATCGACCTCGACTCATCGTGGGGACACCCACACCCCACCTCGATGCCGACTTCCGTCGTCGTAGCGCTGAGGAAGGCGGTAAGGATGGCTCTCGACGAGGGGCTCGATAACAGATACCGGAGACACGCCGAAGCCGCCGACGCGCTCAGGAAGGGGCTCAGAGAGCTCGGTCTGGGCATATTCACCGACCCTGGATTCCTCTCGAACACCGTGAGCGTGGCCAGGGTAGACGCCAAGTGGGACCTCGAGCTCAGGAAGCGGCTCGTCTCCGACTACAACATCATGATCGCCGGAGGCCTCGGCCCGCTCAGGGGGAAGATCATCCGGATAGGTACGATGAACAGCTCCGCCAGGCTGGAAAGGGTCCACGCGACCCTCGCGGCGATGGAACGCGTGCTGAAGGCGGTCCGCTGAGTCAGGCTTGGCCGCGTCGTTCATCCTCCGCTGCATGAACAGGGGCTGCGAGTTCGGCTCAGATTCCAGCATCCTGGTGTGCGAGAACTGCGGAGGGCCGCTCGAAGCGGTCTACGACTACGAGAAGCTCCGTTCCCGCTATACCGGGGTTCCCTCGGACGCCGGGTCCGCGGGCGTCTGGAAGTACGCCCCGCTCCTCCCGCTCAACGCTGCGACAGAGGCGGTCACCCTCGGAGAGGGCGGGACGCCTCTCGTGAAGGCAGGCAGGCTCGGAGCCTCTCTCGGTCTGCGGAACGTGCTGGTCAAGGACGACAGCCGCAATCCCACGCTGTCCTTCAAGGACCGCAAGTCTTCCGTCGCGATAAGCAAGGCAAAGGAGTTCGGCGCGAAGCGTGTTGCGAACATGACCGCAGGCAACGCCGGCTCCTCGGTGGCAGCTTACGCTGCGCGGGCGGGCATAGAGTCCTATATCTTCACGATTGCGGGTATCTCAGACTCCAAGCTGGCGAAACTTCTGTCATACGGAGCGCACGTCTTCAGGACCACCGCTCCCACGAAGGAGCTCATGACGTTCGTCGACTCGGTCTCCAGGACCTACTCGATGACGAACATGACCGCTGCGTCGCGCTATAACCCCTACGGCAAAGAAGGCGCGAAGACCGTGGTCTTCGAGGTTTACGAGCAGATGGGGGGACGCCTCCCAGACTGGGCCTTCGTGCCCATCGGCGGCGGCGGAAACCTCGCCGGATTCTTCAAGGGGCTGAAGGAGCTGAGGCTGCTCGGGCTCATCGAGAGGTACCCGAAACTCGTCGGCGTCCAGGGCGAGGGCTGCGCCCCCGTCGTGGAGGCGTTCGAAAAGGGGCTCCCGCCGGAAGAGATACCGGTCGTGCAGGATGCCCATACCATCGCGCACAGCATCCTCGACAGTTGGACGCCCGACGGCGACCAGGCGCTCAGCGCCATCAGGGAGACGGGAGGGTCGGCGCTGGGCGTGACCGACGACGAGATCCTCGAAGCGATGAGGGAGATGTCCTCGAAGGAAGGGCTCTTCGTCGAGCCCGCGTCGGCGACTTCGTTCGCCGCCCTGAAGAAGATGACCGCAGAAGGGAAGGTCAGTGCCGACGAATCCGTCCTACTGCTCGCGACCGGCTTCGGCTCCAACCAGCCCGAGGCCGCGATACAGGCGTGGGGTAACCCCCCGACCATCGAACTTGACGTCAAGGCGTTCGGTCAGATGGTCCGCTGACCAATCACAACCGTTTTAGGACTTGGACCACAGACCCGTGGCGTTGCCCTGCCCCGAGACCAGGAGGGAGCAATCCTGAAGTGCTACGTCGGAGCGAGCGGGAAGGACCCGCGGTTCCCTACGGCCGAGGTGAAGGAGTACCTCACGTCGCGCGGCATCGAATGCGTCTCCAACCCGTTCACGGCGGCCATCACGGAGGACCAGCTCATCGGGCTGACCGCCGATGTCGATGCCACTCTCGCTTCTGGCGAGCCCTACACCGCCAGGGTCTTCGCGTCTCTCCCCAAGCTTAAGGTCGTCGCCAGGGTAGGGGTCGGATACGACGTCGTCGACCTCAAGGCGGCCACCGACAGCGGCGTCATCGTGACGACGAGCCCGGTCCACGAGCTGGCCCAGGGAATGGCCGATCACACGATGGCGCTCCTCCTCAGCTTCATGCACAAGGTCCCCTACATGAACGGCGACCTGAGACAGGGGGAGTGGAGGACCGCGCACTGGGGCGGGAAGATGCAGGACCTCTACGGGCTCACCTTCGGCCTCTTCGGGGTCGGCAGGATAGGCAGCGAGACCGCGAAGCGGGCCAAAGCCTTCGACATGAAGCTGATCTATCACGACGTGGTAAGGCGCGAGGACCTCGAAAAGTCACTCGGGATGGAGTATGTCTCCTTCGACAGGCTCATCGCCGATTCCGACGTCCTCTCCATCCACTCGCCGCTCACAGCGCAGACCCGGGGCGTGATCAACGAAGCGGCCATCGGGAGGATGAAACCCACGGCCGTCCTCATCAATACCGCCAGGGGTGCCATCGTCGACGAGGCCGCGCTGCTCAGGGCCCTGGAGCAGGGACGCATCGCAGGCGCGTGCATCGATACCTTCAGCGTCGAACCGCTCGCCCCTCCCCACCCGTTCTACAAGCTCCAGGACAGGCTCCCGAACCTGATACTCACGCCGCACATGGGCTACGGGCCGCGCACGGGACGAAGGATGATGTACTTCGCCGCTGAGCAGCTGATGGACGCCCTGGCGGGACG